>NZ_JARJFB010000189.1:0-2804 GCF_034554655.1 Candidatus Megaera venefica | reverse complement strand
TGGATTTTGCGCATATACGGGCAAAACCGGCAATGAACTAGCTAGAGCGAACGAACAGAGAATTACGGTTTCGATCTGACAAAATTATCTCCCACTAGCCTAATGCCTTGTAAATTTGTCATTATATGCTCTTATGGCATCGGTTATAGCCTTGTTCACGCACCAGTTTCTTATCACAAATAAGTACAGTTTCTTCCCACAGCGCATTTATTACTAAAAATATACAGGTAAACAAGTATGGTACTAACGCAATGCTATCTTTAGTTAAAAATGGAAAAGACTGGCCAGAACCAGATGGCACAGATCTTGCTTGTATTAAGATTTTGAAGTAGCTGGAGACTTGAGGGATAAGCTTTATGGGTTCTTTGGGACTCAAACGGCTGAAAGGGTCAATCAGAATCCTAAAGACGTTTTTGGTGAGGCAATATTTCAGAAATCTTTATGGCCGGAGCTAGTAAAAATAGTACTAGGCATGATTTGAATGAAGTTGGCAAAGCCATTGTCGCAACTATAGTAAAACAAACAAGAAAACAATGTTAAATAGTGAAAATAAAGCCATGAGTCAATCGGCCGTTGTTAGTAATATAACAAAGGCAACAAAAGACTTGATAGCTGTAATTGAGAAAGAGAATGCTTTGTTAGAGGTGGGAGAAGTTTCGGCTATTGAAATTATTGTTGAGGAAAAAGTAGATGCGTTACATAAGTTTAATGAAGCGCAGTTTGTCGTAGAAGAATACGTAAGAACTGGCCAAAAATTTGACCGAGATAGCTTGCCTATGGTAAGGCTGAAGGACCTATTTGGCACATTGAACGGGCTAAATCGAGATAATGATATTCTTATTCGCGGCAATTTAGAAGTAAGTAATAAAATTATTGAAATATATAATAAAAGTAGGACTCAAGAAACGTTAAGACAATTTGGATATAAAGTTTCTGTTGCGGAAAAATAGATAAAGTAATGCTGCCCATTGGGCTCAATATATAAGGTTTAGATAAAATATGGCGAAGAGTATTGAACAAACATTAAGTTTAGTTAGAGAGCAGATCGACGTTGGAGCTCGTAATCTTGGGTCAGCAGGGAATCCTAACGCTAGAAGAATTGATACTTCTCTAACAGTTGATCAAATAGGGGGAAGTAAAGCTTATAGAACAAGTCTTAGTGAAAGTAGGTCAGTAAATCTACTGCAAGAAAGAGCTTATGTTGAACAAGTGACAAAACTGGGAAATAAGAACACATATACTGAATTCTTGAGTGACCTACAGTCTGTAATTGGCGGAGAAAAAGATCCGCAGGTATCTAGGCTTGTAAAGACCATAGATAGTTTTTTTGCTCAAGCAAAAATTCTTGAAGCAAGCAGTGGCCATTCGATGAGGCAAGCGTTTATTAATAAGGCTGAAGAAGTTAGTGCGGCAATTACGGGTGCCTCTAAGAAAGTTACGGACTTAAGGTTTGACGCAGATAAACGTTTAAAGCAAAGCGCTCATTCAGCAAGTGGTATTATAAAAGCGCTTTTTAATTTAAACCAGCAAATGCTGATTAGCTCATCTCCAATCAGACTTCATGATAAAAGAGATCAGCTGGTTCGAGAATTAGCGCATAATTTTGATATCAAAGCCAGTTATGGTGCTAGTGGAACTGTTAGCATTCAAGCGAAATCTAGCGGAGAACAACTCGTTGCAAGTGATTATTATTCCCAGTTTAGTTATGATGGCGTGGGAACTATAGATGCTATTATAGAAAATAATGACTACCCACCTTTAATGATTACTCAGTTTGGAATAGATGGTAAGGAAAGGCATTCGAAGGTTTTTATTGGTGGGAGTGATGATTCAACGATGTCTGTTAGTAGTGGACAATGGTCAGCTTTAATTGATCTAAGGGACAAAGTGTTGCCAGAAGCTGGCGATAAGATTAAAGCATTAGGACATAATTTTACTGATAAATTAAACGCTATCCATAATAATGGTTCTCCTTTTCCACCAAAAGGTTATTTTAAGAGCTCTATTGATATTAGTAGAGGACAAGACCTTGAATGGGGTGATCCGTTTACTATTCATTTCGTTAGTAAAGAGGGTGACCAGCTTCGTGGTGGTGCTGGCAGGTTGAACCCTGCGACAATTGATATGAGAAGTCTAGCTAGTACTACTCTCAGCGGAAAAGCAACAATATCTGATCTAATAAAAGAGCTTAATGAGAAGCTAGATTATGCCCCTTCAAGACCAAGGGTAGCAATAGGTGCGATTACTGACGGTGCTGTTGTTCCTGTTCAGGTGGGCGGAGAATATTTGCTCAATAATATACAGCTGCGTGCAAGAGGTTCGGTAAATCCGGCAGATGGTAATAGCTTTACCTTTGATCTGGATCTGCAAGGAAACTCGCATTTTGGTAGTAATATTAAGGTGCTTGAGGTACGTACTGAAGATGTCGCAACTGGAGCAAATCAACAAGCTGTGGTAACAGACCAGCTTCCTGGAAGTTTTAGGTTAGAAAAAGATACAAACACAGCTACTGGACAAAATATTAAAGTGCAAAATGCATTAGCTGGTAGAGTTATTACGCTGAGAGTTAGGATTACAGGTGATAATGGAGTAGTTTCAGAAGGTACTGTTTCGTTTGCTTCCCCACAGCCAGCAACTGTTGTAAATGATAGAATTGCTTTTGATAGCACTCTTAATGTTAATGGTGGCGTAACTACTGGCGCATTTAATCCAGTTCCTCTAACAAGCCATTCAGGTGTTGCAAGAGCAAAACTTGTTGATGATAATGGTATAGAAATAGACCCTAATTCAGGTCAGAGTGGTAA
>NZ_JARJFB010000188.1:0-2823 GCF_034554655.1 Candidatus Megaera venefica | reverse complement strand
ACTTCATATAATAAAAGCAAAGGTATTGCAAGGGCTATCTGGCTAAACACATCTGGCGGAGTTAAGATTGCCGCCACTATGAAAATTATAACAATCGCCACTCTTCTCTTTATGTTTTATTTAGTAATGCCAAATGCTTGGTTATTTTTCATAAGTTATGAAAATGTTGATGTTGGATTGCCCCTTGTTCTTGAAGCAAGGATCAGTGAATATTTAAGTTTAGTTATACAACTGACTTTGGCTTTTGGCATATCTTTTCAATTACCAATTGTCATGATATTGTTGTCAGTTATTGGTTTGATTAATACAGAATCATTAAAACGAAAGAGAAGAGTGGCGATTGTTATAATTTTCATAGTGGCGGCAATCTTAACTCCGCCAGATGTGTTTAGCCAGATAGCCCTTGCAATACCTTTGCTTTTATTATATGAAGTTTCGATATTATTATGTAAGTTACTAGAAAAAAAGAGAGTTTAAAAAATGTTAGATATTAAGTGGATTAGGGATAATGAAGAAGAGTTTAATAGTCTGCTACATAAAAGGGGTATAAAACTTGATTCTAATGTTATACTTGAGCTTGATGAAGAAAAAAGGCAACTTACTACCTTAGTTCAGCAGTTTCAACAGGCAAAAAATACTAAGTCAAAAAGGCTGGCTGGTTTAAAGGGAAAATCAAATAAAGAGTTTGAAGAAGTCAAAAGAGACGTAGAGCATATTAATGAAAAACTCGCTGAATTGTCAACTAGAATAAGTCAAAGTGATAAATTACAGAATATAATGGATAATCTTCCTAATCTTCCTGCCAAGGATGTCCCATATGGTACTGATGAGTCCATGAACAAAATTATAAGAACTTTCAAAGAGCCAAATATTATAGAAAATGCTAAGGAACATTTTGAACTTGGTAATGAACTTGGTATGATGGATTTTGAGCAAACTGCAAAAATTTCAGGTAGCAGATTTGTTACTTTGAAGGGAGGGCTAGCAAGGCTCCAGAGAGCTATAATTAGCTTTATGCTAGATACGCACACAGAAGAATTTGAATTTGAGGAAATGTCTCCTCCAGTTTTGGTGAGACCAGAAGCTATGTATAATACTGGTCAATTACCCAAACTAGCTGAAGATTCTTATGTCACAGAAGATGGTAAATTCAGATTAATCCCCACTGGCGAGGTACCACTCACAAACATGGTAGCAGATTCTATTCTAAAAAGAGAAGATTTGCCAATTCGGTATGTTGCTTATACAGAGTGTTTTAGATCAGAAGCTGGCAGCGCCGGCAGGGATACCAGAGGGATGATAAGAAATCATCAATTTGGTAAAGTTGAACTAGTTACTATTACCGCTCCAGAAGAATCAAATCTAGAACATGAGAGAATGCTGAATGCAGCTGAAGAAATTCTTAAAAGGCTGGAGCTACCATATCGTGTAATGCTTCTCTGCACAGGAGATATGGGATTTCAGGCGCAAAAAACTTTTGATCTAGAGGTGTGGCTTCCAGGTCAAAAGAAGTATAGAGAAATTTCTAGCATATCAAATTGTGGTGATTTTCAGGCGAGAAGAATGAAAGCTAGATATAGAGAATTTGGTGCTACTAATACAACATTTGTTCATACTTTAAATGGATCTGGACTAGCTGTTGGTAGAACTATTGTTGCTATTTTAGAGAATTACCAAAATGCAGATGGTTCAATAACAATTCCAGAGGTATTAAGGCCTTATATGGGGGGTGAATCAACAATTCAGAGGATAGAGAAGTAATAAAATATGGATATATATTTTGTTTCTGACTTCGTGGGCTTAATCGGTGTTTTTTTAGTTGTTTCATCATTTTTCTTGCTTCAAGCAGAGAAATTTACCCCGTCATCCTGGGGCTATTTATTGTTCAATTTGTTTGGAGCACTGATGTTGCTTTTTTCTCTATGCCACACTTGGAATCTAGCTTCAGTAATTATTGAATGTTTATGGCTTTCTATCACTACTTATGGAATAATCAAGTTCAAAATACTAAGAAAAAAGTAGTTTTGTATCTTTAAGAGAAAACTAATATTATAGTAATATAAGTAAACCACTTGAATTAAGTGCAAGATAGGTCGTGATTTTAGGAAGCGTAAGATATAGGCTGATTATCCTGAACTTGATCAGGAATCTAGAATAAAGCAATAAAAAAGTCCTAAGATCATGCCAGGGATAACTTTTGCCTAGTATACTCTGAGAATCGGCTCGTTATGACAAATTTTGCACCTACTGTTAGGTGATTTACCATATATAATGGTAAGTGACTTAAGGAACTTGGTTATTATGGGCATCTTAAACGACTATAAGTATCTACATGAAATATATAATAACACTTATTTTTGTACTCATCCAATCTATCCAAGCTCATGCTTCTGATAAACCGATAGCTTCATCTCAATGCGCTGAAAGTTTTAGCAAGAATAAGATGCTTGGTGGTTGGTACTTGTGGGAACCTTACCAGTTTAATAAAGTTACTTCTAGTGGGTATAATTTGACAGGTATGGATATTGATTTAGTCAAAAGTATAGCAAAAAGAGTTGGTGTTGAAATAACATATGAACAAGTTGATTGGAAGGAGCATCAGGAAGATTTAAGGTCTGGAGAAAGAGATATAGCTGCTGGTGCTACCTATACAGCCAATAGGGCTGAATATGTTTATTTTTCGGTTCCATATAGGTTTGAAGAAAATTCTTTATTTACACTAAGCGATAGTAATAAAAGTTTAGAATTTCAATCTATTTCTGAATTTTTAGCCCAAATTAGACTACAAAATTATATTTTAGGTGTCACTGAGGGCTTTATATA
>NZ_JARJFB010000187.1:0-2850 GCF_034554655.1 Candidatus Megaera venefica | reverse complement strand
ACTCCATTATGGAAAACCTGGGACTGGCGCTTTACTCCAAGAAGGAATGTTTTTCACTATTGAGCCTATGCTAAACGATGGCATGCTGAACTAATTTTTTATGGTATTCCTGAATTACTGTACTTGAAAGCAGCTTATAATGCTTATCCTTATCACGAAAAACAACAGAACCGCGTTGATAAAAATTTCCATCTATTATTTTGCCTGCTAATTCTCCCTTTTTATTCTCTATTAGCTGTTTTTTTACTAAATCAATATCACTAGTATGATTGAATTTTAATTCACCATTAATCACTAATTGTCCAATATTTACTACTTGGCCGGACTTAATTTCAAATGCTCCATAAAGAAAATAATTGTCTTTGTAGCCAGGAGAAGGGAGCCAACGAGTAGCATTGTATGTGTCCAGTAAAGAGATATAGTCAATGTAATAAATCCCTGGATCTAAATAAAGAAGGCTTTGAGCAGCATTACGTTTAAAGGCCTTAAGACTGAAAAAATCCGAGAAACCTGAATTAACATTAACCCTGTACCTTATATCTTTTTCCTCTAATTTAACAAGAATATATGATAGAGAAGCATTCTTACTCAGACTTCCCTCTGCAATATCAAAGAATACTACTCCTTTTTTACCCTGAGCAAAAGATTCCTGTGTATAAGATTCCATTTTTTGATATTTATAGCCACCACAACTGCTTAGTATAAGTGATATAAGTAGGTACGAAAAAATTTTTGTTGGGGAGAAAGAAAGTTTCATTACTAATAAACTATAGTGACATTGTTTTTAAAAAAATCACTATAGTTTATTTAGATATTTTTTAAAACCTTTATTTAACTAAAGTTTCTAGAATCATGGGATCCTTACCTTCAATCTTGATTGTAATATTAAACTTATCTCCTGCAGACAAATTCTTTTTTAAATCAAATAACATAATGTGAATTGCTCCTGGCGTAAGTTCTATTGAGCTTCCAGCCGGAACAACAATTTTATCAATTGAGGTCATACGACTTACACCTTTTTCATCCACAAAACTCTTGTGAAGTTCAACATTGTTAGCAATTTGTGATGCAGAAGCGCCAATAATCGTAATCTGTTCAGCAGTTGGATTATTGATTTTCATATATGCAGCAGAGTTGTTATTTGGAGACATGGATTTACGTGCCCAGATATCTGTTATTTCTAGAGTTTTCTTTACTTCAGCTGCTTTTGGTTGCTCAGTTCCAGATTGTTGACCAGATATTGCTGTATCGCCATTATTAGTATTTGGGTTTTCAGGGGCGGCAGCCCCAGCAACATTGCAAAATAACAAAGTTATGCCAAGACCACATAAAATTTTCTTTTTCATTAGTTCTTCTCTCTATCTTATATTTAAAAATACCAAATTTATAGTGTCATAAGGAGAATGGATCTGCAAATAAATAACCTGAATTTATAGTAAACATAAGTGAACTAGATACATAAAAACCGTTGTAAATTTATTTTTGTTCCTTATATAGTAAATTATATATCTTTGAATTTCGTAGTAATTGGCTATGCGTGCCGTGACTTGCAAGTGTTCCTTGATTAATAACTAAAATCTCATCTGCTTTTTCAATTGAAGATATACGATGTGCGACAGAAATTATTGTTTTGCCAGCTAGGAACTCTCGTAAATTAAACAATACCTGTTCCTCGCTTTCAGTATCTAGTGCGCTTGTAGCCTCATCTAAAAGTAAAATTTCTGGTTTATATAATAGGGCTCTGGCAATAGCAATTCTTTGTTTTTGTCCGCCTGATATTCTTATTCCTCTCTCGCCAATTTCTGTATCAAGTCCTAATTCAAGAGTGTTAGTGAAATTAAGTATGCCGCAAATTTCTGCGACATGCTCTATTTCATCATCACTTGCATCAGGCCTTGAAAAATTAATATTAGAACGAATAGATCCAGAAAATATCGTAGGATTTTGTTCAACATATGCAATTTTGCTTCTAATAAGCTCATCTTTAACCAGGGTAATATTCCTTGAACCAATAAAAATATTACCACTTTGATGATTATAAAATTTTAATAATAATTGCAGCAAAGTACTTTTACCAGAGCCGGATTTTCCTACAATACCTGTAAATTTTCCTTGTATTATTTCTAGTGAGATACTTTTTAATATTAAAATATCTGGCCTCGATGGATACGAAAAACTAACTTTCTCAAAACGAATAGAATAATTCTGGTCTAAAATTTCTATACTTAGTACAGGGGCTATATTTGGTTTTAAGTCTCGGAGTTCAAGTACACGTTCTAAAGCAGCAAATGGACTTTGTAATTCATTTAGAAGTTCAGCTATACCTCCAGCACTCATGCCAACTATCATTGCATAATAGATAAATGATATCATTTTTCCGGAAGTCATAGCTCCACTTAAAATATCAATACTTCCAACCCAAATAACCAAAGTTATTGAGCCAGTAATTATTGCTATGGCCAATGCAAAAAATAATGACCGAAGCCTTAGTCTTATACTTGCATGTTTGATGTTTGAATGAATTTTTTTCTCAAATTGATCGGATAAATATTGTTGTTGGTTATAGGCATAAAGAGTACGTATACCAATAAAATTTTCTTCAATATTGGAGGCTAATAAACTCTGTTCTTCTAAAACTCGTTTAGATAAAGATCTGACATGCTTACTTAACTTGAGAATAGGAAACAGGAGAACAGGAATGCTAAACATTACCATTAATGAAAGCTTAGGGCTCTCTATAAACATTAAAGTTATCGCCCCTATTAGCATTATTGAATTTCTGATAAAAAAGGATAAAAAGTTGATAATTAAATTACCAACCATTTCAATATCTGCTCCCAATCTTGAAAT
>NZ_JARJFB010000186.1:0-2870 GCF_034554655.1 Candidatus Megaera venefica | reverse complement strand
GGCCTGCCTTGCCAAGCTTTAACATCGTCCATGACATCATCAGTAATTCTACTAACAAGGCTTTCGCTAATGTCAGCCCCGTATAGTTCCTGAATCTGAAGTTTAATATCTGATAGACTCATTCCTTTGGCGTATAAGGATAGAATTTTTTGATCTAAACCTTCAATTCTTGTTTTTCTTTTGGGAATGATTGCAGGTTCAAACTCAGCATCTCTATCCCTTGGAACGTCTATTGTAATAAGGCCATTATCAGTGATTAGATTCTTTTGAGATACACCGTTACGGGCGTTATTAGAAGTGATAATACGATCGTATCTGTCATAACCTAGATGATTATTCATCTCTGCCTGTAAAGCTTTTTCCACAAGACGTTTTGTTAGTTGTTTCAATAACCCGCCTTTGCTTAAAACATTCGATAGATCTACTTCTTTACTTACCAGTAAATCTATCGCTGCGGATATAGCTTCATTATTCTTATTATTGATAGTGTTTTTAGTCATATTTTATTCCTCTTAGTTATATTAATTGATTATATAACCTATAAGGAATTTACACACTTAGATGGACAGACCCGACATTTTTGTCATTGCAACAGGTCTTCATTTATAAGATATGACAAACCAATGTAGTAATGGTGTTGTGTCTTGTAGGGCTTAGTTAGGTAGAGTTGTAAAACACTCTACAAATTGATCGTCCTTTTCTCGATAGCCAGCGCTGCTTCTTTGATTGCTTCGTTAAGAGTTGGATGTGCATGACAAGTTCTTGCTATGTCTTCAGAAGCTCCGCCAAATTCCATATAAGCCACGACCTCGCCAATTAACGTCCCAGCATCTGGACCAATGATATGCGCTCCTAGGATGCGATCAGTTTTTGCGCAAGCGAGAAGCTTGACCATACCGTCAGTATCACCCACACTTCTAGCGCGTGAATTAGCCAAAAATGGAAATTTTCCAACTTTATAATCCACACCGTTTTTCTTCAACTCTTCCTCTGTTTCGCCGACTGAGGCTACTTCTGGGTGAGTATAAACTACACCAGGTATAAGCTTATAATTTACGTGTCCAGCCTGTCCATTCATAATCTCAACGGCTGCTATAGCTTCTTCTTCAGCTTTGTGTGCTAGCATAGGTCCCTTAATTACATCGCCAATAGCGTAGACATTTGAGATATTTGTTTGAAAATGATTATTTACGTTAATTCTAGAACGGTCGTCCAAAGCAATCCCTGCCTCTTTCAAGCCAAGGCCATCAGTATTCGGCCTTCTGCCAACTGAGACGAGCACTACATCACAAGATATTTGAGATTGTTTTGAGTCGCTAACTCCGCTTAGGGTTATGGTCAGGCCATCCCCTTTTTTCTCTGCTTTTAGTACTTTGGTATTTAGTATGAAATTAAAGCCTTGTTTCTCTAAAATTTTGTGGAACGACTTACCAATTTCACCATCAAGTGCTGGGACGATACGATCAGAGAATTCTACAACAGTTACTTTACTACCAAGTCTTTTCCAAACAGAACCTAGTTCGAGTCCTATATATCCACCACCAATTACCACAAGGTCTTTTGGCACCTTTGGTAATGATAAAGCCCCAGTTGAAGAAACTATTGTTTTCTCATCAACAGTTACACCTGGGACATCAATAACTTCTGAACCAGTAGCGATTAAAATATTTTTTGCTTTAATTTTTTCAACACTGGATCCATTGGTAATTTCAATGGTATTTTGGTCAAGAATTTTGCCAGTACCAACAAGTTTAGTAATTTTATTCTTAGCAAAAAGTGATTCAATTCCTCTGCATAGATCATCTACAACTTTATTTTTCTTCGATAGCATCTTCCCTAAATCGAGTTTAACAGTTGCATTGATGCCTATGTCTGCAAAATGCTCCCTAGCATCTTCATATTTTTCTGAAAAATTTAGTAACGCTTTGGATGGTATGCAACCAACATTCAAACATGTTCCCCCTAGAGTCTTACGTTTTTCAACACATGCTACCTTCATTCCAAGTTGCGAAGCTCTTATAGCACCAGTATAGCCACCAGGACCACTTCCAATAACCACCAAATCAAACTCTTGCATAACTAAATTTCTTATATAATTATAAATTCAACCCGCAAATGATAGCACATGAAATAATTCAATGACAACAAAAAGCAAGTTTAGCTTCATAAACAAGATACTCAGCAAGAGTTTTGGGATCACAAGTTCAAATCCTAATTTATCAGAATTTGTTTGGGCTCTAATTTTTTATCTTCGGCTCTTGGTAGAACTATTGTCAGTACCCCATTTTTTAGGTTTGATGTAATAGAATTGGTATTAACATCTTTTGGCATTAATAATCTATGCTGGAATGAATTACGGTATTCTTGGTTAAAGAATGATTTTTCTTTATCATCTTCATTCTCGATAGTCTTTTTACCGTTTATTATCAAATAATCACCATGTGTTTCTATTTTTAATTCTTTTTTGTCAAAACCAGGGCAATCTATATTTAGAATATATTGTTTATCATAAGCTGCTATGTTGGTATATATTCTATTACTATTAGTCAAAATATCATCAAGATTATCCCAGTTTTTTAGGAACGGTCTACTATGAAATCTATCTAATTCTTGGAACAGTTGATTGACTTGTCTTTTGTAGTCTTCAAAATAAGTATCTTTTGAATTATTAACGCTTTGTTGTTCAGTGGTAGTTTTTGGATCTTCTGTTTTTTCACCTAGTTCTTTAGACAAAGCTGCACTATGGCAAAAAAGAACTGTACTTAATAACCCTACCGCACAAATAGTACGTTTTGTTGGTAAATATCCCAAAGAGGTGTTTTGAGTTTTAATCTTAGAGTTTGTCATATTAACTAATACCTCAATTTGAA
>NZ_JARJFB010000185.1:0-2902 GCF_034554655.1 Candidatus Megaera venefica | reverse complement strand
AAAAAATGAATGTGCGGTGATTTATTTTTGAAATTCTTGAAATTATATCAAAAATTTAGAGTTTTGACGGAGAGACTATCTAGAATGGCGGACAGGGTGAGATTCGAACTCACGGTACGGTTACCCGCACGCTAGTTTTCAAGACTAGATCCTTAAACCACTCGGACACCTGTCCATTTGTGATACTGTTGATAACAGATTATGCTAACTATTTCAAGATAAAAATATTAATATTCTTGAACATACAGTATATTTGATTTATATCAGAGTGCCTTGTGTAGGATTTTTATAAAACTAATGAGTCGTGTGAAAAAGTTACTTTTTTACAGATATGATTTAAGTTAAGGGATAAAAAACTAGAGACAGCATTAATCATGAAAAAAGTATTTTTTGCGTAAGAAAAATAACTTTTTTTATAATAGACTAATTGGTTATGAAGGGAAATTCATCAAATTTTATCACGCTTGATATAGGAAGCAGCAAGATATCTGCAATAGCAGCTCATGTTAGTAAACAAGGTGAGATTCGAATAAATGCTCAAGTGTTACAGCATTCAGAAGGATTTAAGTCTGGTACGATCACCAACATGGGAATGGCAGAGAGTAGCTTAATTGGCGCTATTTATTCGTTAGAAAAGGATTGTGACAAAAGTATAAAGGAAATTGCTATATCACTTTCTGGTGCTGGAATAAAATCTTATTATGTTAATCATAATATTAAATTGGGTAATCAACCAATTACCCAGTTCGATGTAAAAAAATTAGTTAACAAAGCTTTGTCTGATTTTAAAGTCAAAGGAATGGAGATTATCCATTATTTTCCAATTGAGTTCATGGTTGATAGTAATCAAGCGGTAGAAAGTCCTATAGGTCTCTATGCCAAAGAGTTGTCATGTCAGTTGCATATAATTTCTGCTGATTCCACAATGATAATGAATCTTACCAAGTGTATTGCAAAATGTCATGTTGAAGTTAGCGATATAATAGTTTCAATATATGCTGCTGGTTTGGCTGTATTGACCGATGACGAAAAACAATTAGGCTCAATTATTATTGACTTTGGCGCTAATACGACAAGTTATGGAATTTTTTTGGAGGGTAAGATTGTATATGTTAATCATATCCCAATTGGTGGTATGGATATAACAATTGACATTGCAAAGAATTTATCAATAAGCCTTAAAGAAGCAGAAAAACTCAAGATTTTATATGGTGTAGCTGATCCTGGTTTGTTATTGAAGGATTCGGTAATAAAACTTGATAATGGTGAACATACAATTACAGCAAGTCAGTTGGCTAAAATTATAAATCCAAAGATCAAAGAGATCACTGAAGAAATAAAGAAGCAGTATGATAGTATGTCGATGGATCATCTACTTGCTCGTCAAGTTGTCATAACAGGTGGTGGTGCTTCTCTTGCTAGCATAAGAACACTTGTGGCAGAAATATTTCACAAACAAGTCAGGATAGCTAAACCAGAAATTATCCCAGGATTTGTTGAAAATTATAATAGCTATATACATTCAACAGCTATCGGTATGGTAAAGTATAAATCATTAAAAAATCAAAAAAATTCTTATGGAACTGACCAATTTGAAGATTCAGGTTGGTTTAAAAGGACTATCCTCTGGCTCAAGGAGAACATATAATATTCCACTTAAATGACCCCAAACAAATTGTGTGAGCTTCCATTGTGCTCATATATAATTATACGTTTATTTGTCCAATTTAAATTAAGAATTGGGGAAATACAAAAAATTGCCCTCTATAAGTTCATTATTACTGTATTGATAGTATTAATTTGGAGTGCAACTGAATCATATGCTGGTGCTTGGCTTCCAGAAGTTGGTACTTATAATCTATACTTTAGTCACTCTATACTTGACGCGCGTTCTCGCAAGATAAGAAATATGCGCAAAGAAGCGTTCATAGATATGCAAAATGAGATTCAGAAATTGGGTATGGTAAAAAATTTAATTTACAAAAAAGCTTCTGACCTTAAAAGAGAATTGCTTAACTCTGAACTTAGGAATATTGAACAAATAAATCGTGATATAGATCTGTTAAAACAGGAATCTTCTGAGCTAACATCCTTTAGTGATGAGAGTTCATCTTATTTTGAATTAGAGTATGGGTTAGCAGAGGATCACAGTTTTGGTACAAAGATAGGGTATAAAACAGACAAATTTGCTGATCTTAATTCAGGAGATACTTCTAAAACGAGATATGGTAGAGAAATTGATATTTTTTATAAATATAAGTTTTTTGATAACGAAAGCTTAGTTGCTATTATTCGCCCAAAAATTCATTTCTCAACTTATGATAAGCAAAAAAGCCTTGGTTATAGTGATTTTGAACTATTAATTGGGCACTCAAGAATTAAGAAGAACTACGGTGCATATTTTGAATGCGGTATTATCGCCCGCAAATATTATGGAAGCATTATTGGTAATAATAGTATTGGGTACGTACTGAGTATGCAAGAAGGTATAAAATTTGGTAGAGGTTTTACGGTAAGCAATTATACTGAATACGAAAAAGCGAAGTTTGTAAATATTTTATACAGGCGAACTATATATGATCAAGTTTCAATTGCAAAAGAGATCACCTTTGATAGCCTGGGCCTAAATTGTTTTACTGCTCAAGTAGGATATTTTTGGAAAGGAAGTTTGGTGGATCGTTTTTACACTGTATCTGGTCCAATATTTTCTGTATGGCTTAATTTATAGTATGGAAAATTTGGTATTACAAAAAATGAATAAAGTTAATCATATAGCTGAATATGAAAGAATTCTCAAACATTTGGAGAAAACTGAATTATTAGATAACGAGCGGACTATTGAATTACTAGTTAACAAATATAAGATTCCCCATATTAACTTGGATTCAAAAGATATAAAGGC
>NZ_JARJFB010000184.1:0-2902 GCF_034554655.1 Candidatus Megaera venefica | reverse complement strand
GGCCTGCCTTGCCAAGCTTTAACATCGTCCATGACATCATCAGTAATTCTACTAACAAGGCTTTCGCTAATGTCAGCCCCGTATAGTTCCTGAATCTGAAGTTTAATATCTGATAGACTCATTCCTTTGGCGTATAAGGATAGAATTTTTTGATCTAAACCTTCAATTCTTGTTTTTCTTTTGGGAATGATTGCAGGTTCAAACTCAGCATCTCTATCCCTTGGAACGTCTATTGTAATAAGGCCATTATCAGTGATTAGATTCTTTTGAGATACACCGTTACGGGCGTTATTAGAAGTGATAATACGATCGTATCTGTCATAACCTAGATGATTATTCATCTCTGCCTGTAAAGCTTTTTCCACAAGACGTTTTGTTAGTTGTTTCAATAACCCGCCTTTGCTTAAAACATTCGATAGATCTACTTCTTTACTTACCAGTAAATCTATCGCTGCGGATATAGCTTCATTATTCTTATTATTGATAGTGTTTTTAGTCATATTTTATTCCTCTTAGTTATATTAATTGATTATATAACCTATAAGGAATTTACACACTTAGATGGACAGACCCAACAAATGCTAGGGGCTTTTTAATTAGTAGTCCTGGCTGAGATTCCTAGTCAACCCAAATATGACTATCTTTTTTTACACAATAGCATTTCCTTGACATAAAATAGCAATTTATGCAATATCCAATAAATTTGTGCGTATGACGTTAATTTATGCACATGGAATTCTATTTACAATTTTATAATAATTGACTAATCACATTATCTTATGAGCAAAAAGTGAATAAAAATAATAAACTATGTATTGCTATCCAAGCAGACCCGTTACACTCTCTAAAAACTAAATCTGATAGCTCCCTTTTCATCGCAGCAGAATTATGTAAACGTGGGTACAGAACTTTTTTCTATACACCACAAGATCTTTTTCTGCAAGATAACGTATGTTTTGCAAAAGGTTACTTTGCTCATGTAGAATTTACAGGACAAGAAAGTAAATTTACTTTACAAGAAAAATCTCATATTAATCTAGATGATGTAGCTGCAATTCTGATCAGGCAAGATCCTCCTTTTGATATGAGTTATATCACAAACACCTATCTTCTTGATAAGATAAATCCCAAAGTGCTAATTCTCAATAATCCAACAGCTATAAGATCTCATAGCGAAAAAGTTATGGCCTTCAAATTTGCAGAATTCATCCCCCCTTCTATGATTATTAGCTCATTGCAAAATGAAGCTATTGAATTCATAAAGGAACATAAACAAGTTGTCATAAAACCTCTATATTGGTTTGGAGGAAAATATTTAGAATTCCTAGAGTGGGATAATGTAGATAATATAGAAACAAAAATTACACTATCCCTTCAAAAGCATCAACACATCATCATTCAAAAATTTCTGCAAAAAGTTTACGAAGGTGATAAACGAATTATTGTGATAGATGGTAAAGTTGAAGCGGTCATGAAACGTATACCTCAATCTGGAAACTTTATAGCAAACCTTGCTGCTGGTGGATCTGCAGAAAAAACTGAAATCACCCTAAAAGAACAAAAAATAATAGATGTTATAGGCCCATATCTCAAAAGTCAGGGAATTATTTTTGCTGGAGTTGATATGATCGATGAATATTTGATAGAAATTAATATCACATCTCCTACTGGCCTTGTAGCAATTGAACAGCTTTATGGTTTGAACTTAGCAAAGCCTATAGTTGATTATATTGAGAGAAAAATATGAATACTGAGCCAAGAGTTGGAATCGGAGTTCTAATTTTTAATTCTAAGCATGAAATACTCCTTGGAAAACGCATTGGTTCTCATGGCGAATTTAGCTGGGTACCTCCTGGTGGACACCTTCATTTCGGGGAAACTATGGAGTTCTGTGCAATCAGAGAAACGGAAGAAGAGACTGGTTTAATAATTCAAAACCCTGAATTTCTTGCTATAACAAACGATTTTTTTGAAAAAGAACAAAAGCATTATATCTCAATTTTTATGCGAGCTAATTATACGCTCGAGCAAAGGATTGAAAATAAAGAACCTCATAAAATTGAGGAATGGTTATGGTTTAATACAAATAATTTACCAGCACCTTTGTTCTTGCCACTAAAGCAATTAATTGAAGGTAAAGGATATGGTGGAAAAATTTGAAAGAATGGCTGGGACGGAAGGACTCGAACCTTCGACCTACGATACCAAAAACCGTTGCTCTACCAACTGAGCTACATCCCAATATGACTATAGATCTTATAACAATATTAACAGCCCCAGTCAATAATAATTTAGGATTACTCATGGCATTGCTAAATGCAGACTGGTAGGGTCTGTCCATCTAAGTGTGTAAATTCCTTATAGGTTATATAATCAATTAATATAACTAAGAGGAATAAAATATGACTAAAAACACTATCAATAATAAGAATAATGAAGCTATATCCGCAGCGATAGATTTACTGGTAAGTAAAGAAGTAGATCTATCGAATGTTTTAAGCAAAGGCGGGTTATTGAAACAACTAACAAAACGTGGTGTGGAAAAAGCTTTACAGGCAGAGATGAATAATCATCTAGGTTATGACAGATACGATCGTATTATCACTTCTAATAACGCCCGTAACGGTGTATCTCAAAAGAATCTAATCACTGATAATGGCCTTATTACAATAGACGTTCCAAGGGATAGAGATGCTGAGTTTGAACCTGCAATCATTCCCAAAAGAAAAACAAGAATTGAAGGTTTAGATCAAAAAATTCTATCCTTATACGCCAAAGGAATGAGTCTATCAGATATTAAACTTCAGATTCAGGAACTATACGGGGCTGACATTAGCGAAAGCCTTGTTAGTAGAATTACTGATGATGTCATGGACGATGTTAAAGCTTGGCAAGGCAGGCC
>NZ_JARJFB010000183.1:0-2911 GCF_034554655.1 Candidatus Megaera venefica | reverse complement strand
AAAAAATGAATGTGCGGTGATTTATTTTTGAAATTCTTGAAATTATATCAAAAATTTAGAGTTTTGACGGAGAGACTAATTAGTGAAAAAATATTTTGTTAGTACCAATATTGCCAATAAGATACAAGTTATATTGAAAAAACTTTCTACGGTAATGTATCTGGCTTTGTACATTTTAATATTTTCATCTATCTATAAATCATCTTTGCCGACTAATGAATTACGCCATTCTAAAAAACTAACCTACCCAAACAATCAAAAACGAGCAGAGATTAAAGTTGAGGGCTAATGTAAGTCGCTAAAATACTGTATAATAATACCCATTATTGTACTTTGCACAATGTTTGCACCCATGTCAACTTATCCTTGTGTTTATCTTCTTTTTCTATCAGTTGATTGTTAATAGAGTATTTACTAAAAGCGTCAAGTATATCTATAGGTATATCAATTGTTCTTCCGTAAATACTAGATCGCAAATAGTTGATTTCTTCCTCCACGTTATTTTCAGGTATTTCAATATACCAAGCTTTAAAGTTATGTATTGGATGAGTTCCCCATCTATAACTGCGAGTTTTTAATAAATCCTTGCAATCATAAGGAGCGTCCTTTGCCCATAATCTAAACTCTAACTGCAATGCATTATCTAGTAAATGCTTCAACACAAGTTGTTTTGAGTTTAGAAGATTCTGTGCTAATACGTGAATACCGGCTAAACAGTCAATAATTGCTCTATGTCCCTCATAGAAGAAATTATATCTATATGCTATATATTCAAGCTTAAAACTACTAATATCCTCATTTCTCCAGTCAATATTACGCATTGAGCAAGCCCAAGCCTTAGGAACTATATCAGGAAAAGCGGTTTCAAAAAATGCTCTATCAAATTGTGCGTTATGAGAGATTATTATATCAACGTCTTCAAGATATTCGGCTACTTTACTATTTTCTATAGAATGGTCTTTGACCATATCATTAGTAATACCAGTAAGCTTAGTGATATGTTCGGGGATAGCTATTTTAGGATCTTGATAGCCGTTGAATTCTTCTAATAGATTCAATATACGGCCGTCTTCAGTATATTCAAATTTGACCATACCAAGTTCCAATAGTTTATCTATAGTATGCGATAAACCAGTGGATTCAATATCTAAAAACACACCTATCAACTTTTTGTCATCAGGACTTGTGACATTATAGCTTTCTGGTTTCCGGTATCTATGAATTACACGATATTCACCACTTTGGCGAAGTTGATCGGCTATTTGATCTAGTTTTGAGGTTGACATAAATATCTTGATCGTTAATTAAAAACTCAATGAGCAAAAAAAGACTAAGACTCTTTCTTGCTACAAATAAGGACATTACCTTTTACTTCTAACACATATATCGTTTCACCGATTGTAGCTATATCTATAGCATTATCTGTAAGTTTAGCATTCATTACAGTACCAGACCATAATACTTGACCATACTCACCAGGCTTTATATCTTTATGTCTCACTATTACTCGTGAGCCAATAATGTCAAAGGACTCTCTTGATAGGTTGGTGCTGTTTTTATAGATAAAAAGTTTCAATGGATAATATAACAGTAAAAACCATAACAACGCAGTAATAGCAAAATATGCAAATTGATAAAGTAACGTACCTTGTGGCCAATAGCTTATAATTATCGCGGTAGAAATAGCACCAAGACCTAGAAACAAAAATCCTATGCCAGGTAACTGACTGAATTCAAGAATAATTAAAATAATACCAAATAATAACCACAATTCTATTGGGGTTATAGACATAATCCACATAGTATTAATCTTTTGAATCAGTTTGTTTTGTGTTTTTTAACCGATCAAATATAGTCATAGCCTGAGCAATAAATCCACTTGGATTCTCAAGATTGGCAGGCAATAATATTGTGTTAGATTTTTGGGCTAATTTACCAAATGCTTCAACATATTGCTCAGCTACTCTTAAAGAGACAGCTTCAGTACCGCCGTTTTTCTTAATAGATGCCGCTACGACATCTATACCCTTAGCTGTAGCCTCGGCCACACAAACGATAGCCTCAGCTTCGCCTTTGGCTCTATTGACCTTGTCAGTTAAAGCAGCCTCGGAGTTTAAGACAATACGTGCTTTCTCTCCTTCTGCTATGTTGATCTGTGATTGACGCTTTCCTTCAGACTCAAGTATATCTGCTCGTTTCTGCCTTTCTGCCGCTACTTGTAGCTCCATAGCCTGTAAGATTGTTTTAGGAGGCTGGATATCTTTAATTTCGTAACGCATACATTGTATACCCCAGTTAGTGGCAGCTTGATTCATGCTAGTTACAATAAGATGATTCAGAGTTTCTCTTTCTTCGAAGGTTTTATCCAGCTTAAGCTTACCAATCTCCGAGCGCATTGTAGTTTGTGCTAATTGACTTATGGCATAATAAGGATTACTTACCCCATAGGAAGCTGCCTTAGGATCAAGTATTTTGATATACAGTACTCCATCTATTAATAGAGTGACATTGTCATTAGATATAGCAGTTTGCGCATGTACGTCAATCGCCTGCTCTTTTAAGCTATGCTTGTAAGCAACTCTTTGAATAATAGGAATAATCATAGTTAGACCAGGCTCTAGCACGCCGTCAAATTTACCGAGTCTTTCCATAACCCAAGCTTCCTGTTGCGGCACTATTTTAATAGCAGACACTAGACCGATTATTATTATGACGCTTAAGGCTAATAATAGAATTTCCATGTATATTCTCTTTTTATTGTTACAATATTACGATTGATTACTCTTACCAGAGCCTGCTTCTATAACAGTCATAAAAGACTTCTTGTAAATGTTGTATATATCTTCATCAATCATATGATCTGTGTTGCGCACCCTATTTTCAATAACTAATTTTGATAATTCAATAGCTG
>NZ_JARJFB010000182.1:0-2911 GCF_034554655.1 Candidatus Megaera venefica | reverse complement strand
ACAATTTTAGAGAAAACAGCTGTTAATATGCTCAAGGATAAAATTGATCTTAAATTTATTTCTTCAGTTACTGGCTTTTCAGAAGACGAACTCCTAAAACTCAAAAGTACCCTTTAAGTCTAATCTATTTTGAGTATACCTCACGTAGACCACTCAAAACTAGTCTATTTTAAACCATAGCATAATCTATAATACACCGTTATTATAAACCCACTTATAATTGACTATTGATTATTTATGACTAAAACTAGAAATAAAACCAGTGAAGTATTTGTCTTGAGCACTCAGCCTAGTGCGATCTGATTATGGCAAAAAAAACTATAGATTACTTGCTTAATTTATGCAGTAAAAATCCTTCTCAATCTGAAACTGATAGTTATGAAAAATGGCTATTATATGAAGATATTCTATATTTCCTTGCCAAGAATAAGTTGGATGATGAGGTAGTAATCTATGCCAGTACTAATTTTCCCTCTTCAATGTTGCTGAACAGTTTTTTTGTGCCTAAAGTCGAGGTGAACCCAGTTAATGATTCAACTATTAAAGAAATATTTGCATGGGATTTTTCTCCTTCTGCATTTTGGAATATTAATTACACCTACCCTAATAAAATACATGCTGCTATCAATGATTATGACTTTCGATTAGAGGAAGAATCACTTACAACCATTATTGGTGCTAAGAGCATCTCAAAAAATGAAAGAATACTGTCATTAAGAGAATTTGACGGACGAGCCAATCAAAAGCAGTACATAGAGATCTCACAAAAAATTCTACATTCGCAAGATTTGCATTACGTGCCTGAGTGCAAAGCTTTTTGTAAATTTGACCACTTAGGTGAAATAGTTAAGCATATTACAGTTCATTATAAAGAAGAACGAGTGATCGCTGTTACTGCAAGAAGAGAAGTTTTAGAGCAGTTTATGGCAATAACTGATATGATCCTAGTAAGAATGTTCGATGTTACACGCATATCAAAGAATTTTCAAAATTGGGATGAACCGAGAAAACCAATATTAGTTAAAAATAAACAGGAAAAGATTTTTGGTAATGGAAAACATATTTCTACCGCTAGTTATCTTAGAGGATTTCAGATTATTGATTGCAAAGAGCCTAGGGAGAACGTGTTAAGAAATATTATTTGTTACAACAATGATGTGGATAAACGATATGTAGAATTTATCACTCATGATTGGAAAAACAATTTAGTTTGCGAATTATCATGTGATCCACGGAAACTAGGTAATTATTTTATTAAATCGGAACTCCCATATGAAACTTCACCTGCTTTTTTTAAAAAAGATGTATTATTAAAATATCAGAATGATCCTGATAAATATGCTATAGATGGAAGATCGATAAGCTGCAGAGGGGGATGGTCTCTAAAATCCTATGACCTAAATGACGAAGATCAAGTACATGCGTATTTAATAGACCTGGGCAAATTACCTTATGAAGAGCAGCTGCATTGGAAAGTATATAACGAACAACCCAAGAGTGAAATTTCAAAGAGAGCGTTTATCAATGATTTTGAAGGAAAGATTTACTATGGTTACGACCCTTTACACAGCCTAAAATCAGAGTTAAAGACAATGTGTAATGAACAGTTAAACTGGTATCAAGGACAATCATCAGAATTAGTTGATAGAGTGCATTATCTTTCAACGAGTTCTCAACCAGAATGGGAAGCGGCAATAAATAACTTAAACAAGTTGTTAGTAGATGGGCTAAACAAGAAATATATAACTATATTAGCAAAAGAATCAGGCGTTACAATAGAGGCTAACGATGGCTCATTAAAAATTTTAAACAAATATCTTACGCAAAAAGAATATGACGATCAACTAATAAGTACGATAATGAACCCTTTATTCGAGTTAAATAAACTACGTTCAAATATATGTGCACATAATCAATCAAATGGTAAAATCCTAATCGATAAAGTTAAAAATGATTACGATGGTAGTTTAGAAAAACATTTCAAAAACTTGATTGAATCTTGTGATCAAGCAATAAAAGAATTGAGAAAAATATTAAAATAGTAATTAAACCTCAGTTTGAAGGAAATTATTGTGAGCAGATATTTTTGAGATTTTCATAGAAGGCTTACATTCCCTAAATGCATAAGCAATAAGATCAGATACGATGTTAACAAATGCATTCTCAACAATACGTTCAATTTGGCAGTAATTTTCAGTTGGCCATACAGTTTCTATTAGTCCTCTTTTACCGACTACGACGCCTGAATTCAGGGTTCTGATTAGTCCAGGTTGAAGCAATCATCATAAACTGATACTATAATCGTATTATTAGTGACCATCGTAACTACAAAAATTATAGAATAATATGAAAGACAAAATATATTATAGCATTATATCAAATACAGCGCTGTATGATGAAATTGAACAAAAGCAAATAAATGACGCCCTCGTTTGGGTCAAAAGAGGTACTACTATTTTCCTCATTCAAACGCCTGACGTACAGGCAATATACAAGAGTATTATATGACAAATATTTACTCCGACGGATATTTGCTCATCTGTGCTGATTGTTGCGATGAACAACCTCTTGTAAAAATAGAAGAGCCAGAAAATAATGAAGCGATTATCAAAGACGCTAACGGCAATGTCCTTGGGAGTGGTGATGATGTCGTCTTGATTAAAGATCTCAAGGTCAAGCGTTCTTCCATAAATCTCAAAGGCGGTACAAAAATAAAAAATATACTATTAGTTGACGGCGATCATGAGGTAGAATGCAAAACAAATGCTTGACAGTTTATGTTAAAAGCATGTTTCTTGAAGAGAGTATAATTATTAGGATTATGTTACAAGAGACTTTCCATCTATTTGTGTAAATTCGATTATAGGCACTTAAATTCTCCCTTCGAATTTGATCATAAAATGAGCCATAG
>NZ_JARJFB010000181.1:0-2970 GCF_034554655.1 Candidatus Megaera venefica | reverse complement strand
TGGTAACAACAAAATGAAAATACTATAATAAAAGCAGCAAACGCTGAGAGTTTTATATACGAGAAAAAAGCCTCGGTTAAACTTGTGTATATTATTTTTCTATTACTATCTACACTAACCTCTATAAGCGGAGATAGAATAATTTTATATATATCACTACTAAACCAATAGCATAATCCAAACGCAATTATGAAGATCCCAAATAGAGTTAAAAAACGCTTTTTTAACTCTCTAAAATGTTCTCTAAATGTATATTTTTCCATAATAATGCTTAGCTTGACGTAAAAACGCCTACTCTTTTGCTGGAAGTAAATCTTTTATATTTTCCTCCAAATGAAGATCCTCTGTTGAATTTAGTTCAACTGCTTTTTTCTTCATCTCATCAACCACACCATCCTTATTAATATCTTTGGCAGTTGGTAGTTCAATATTACTTAAGATACCAGCGGGGATAAGTTTTACAACGTCTTTAAGTATACTTTCCAAGTACGGAGTTATAATTGCTGTTTTTAGCCATTCTGGGTAATCCTCTTGTGAAATATTAAACACCAAATCCTCTGCTGATTCGGCTTTAGAGTACGCTCCAGTAACAAAAATTGCTAATACCCAAAATAGTATAACCGATATCAAAATGCCTCTAATAAAGCCAGCAACTATTCCTAACAGACGATCAAGCCACCCTTGGCTAATAACAGAGACCATCATTACCAAACTAGAACAAATAAAGGTAAAAACTATTAATGAAAATATATAAGCAGAAACACCGCTAGCAATTGAAATAATTAAATCATTGTTGAAATAACTTGAGAAAACAACTTTTACCTTAGGATAAAGTAATATGGCAACAAATATTGAAGCTACAAAACCAAGAAAATTAATCACAATCTGTATCATCCCTTTGTAAAGTCCAAATAGGGATGATATTGAAACTATTGTTAAGATTACTATATCAAACAAGGTTAGAGTCATAGTGCTAGTTCCGAATTAAATGAAATTATAGATTTATCTGTAATTATATAATCCATCTTAATGTCATGAGGTTCATGTGGCAAGTATTCGTATAAATTTTCATAAAAACATACACCTATTTTTGTAATTTTTTTATCTATTTTAGAAAAATATTTATCATAATACCCCAGCCCAAAACCAAGCCTATGGCCAAACAAACTAAATGCCATCCCTGGCAAGATGGCGATATCTGGAATTAATTTAATATTATTGCTTGGCTGTTTTAATTTACCAAACATATTCATTTCAAGCTGAGAACCGACTTCATACTTTACAAAATCCATTCTTTCTCCTTTAATTTTAGGAATACCCACAGACCATCTTGGATCCACTACTAATTTTAATAAGTCCGGCTCTCCTGCCATTGGCCAATATAAACCAACTACTAGCTTAAACTTTTTTTCTAGCGAATTATCTTTCTCCTTAACTTTAGAATATAAAAAATCACTAACATTTTTGATAATAATATCATTCGAATTAAAATGCTCGACCTCACTAAACTTCTTACGGTCCAAAAGTATTTTTTTTCTAATACTGTTTTTTAATTCCATGTAAATCTGTTTATCTATTTAATTAAATATCTTTTGCAAAAATTCTTTATGAAAAATTTGCTCTTCTTGGGTTGGCCTGATAACTATTTTATTGCCAAGTGTATCAACTGACAAATCTTTATCTGAATTGAAACCTATAGATTCATTTTTTATCACGAAACTAGTCTGCCTACCTCCAGTAAGTTCTACATATACCTCTGCGAGAAGCTCTGCATCCTTTAAAGCTCCATGATATTGTCTCGATGAATTATCAACTTTAAATCTTCTACATAATGCGTCCAAATTCACCTTTGCACCTGGAAATGCTTTTCTTGCTATTATCAGTGTGTCAATTGCATTTTCTACTTCTAATGAAGGTAAGTTTAATAGAGATAGTTCATGGTTTAAAAATTTAATGTCAAACGGAGCATTATGAATAACCATCTGACTATTATCAATAAATTTTAAAAAAGTATCTGCAATATCTTTAAATAATGGTTTATCCTTTAGGAAGTCACCTGAAATCCCATGAATCCTATAGGCTTCCTGAGGCATATCTCTCTCTGGATTTATATAAAAATGAAATTTATTCCCAGTTAGAACTTTGTTTTCCATTTCCAAAGCACCAATTTCAACAATCCTATGCCCATCTCTTGGACTAAGGCCAGTTGTTTCTGCTTATATATTTTCATTAATAGTTTTTACCTTTATTTGTTCTAGTTTGGTAATGATGGTCTCTGTTATTAGCCAAGGGTGGCTTGATCGTCTGTTAGGAATAGTTGCTGGCTTTATTAGAGGCATTTTGATATCGGTTATACTATTTTGGGTATTAGCAATTTTTGTTACTGGAGCGTACTCTAAAGCCGAATCAGCAGAGGATTTGGTGTTTAATATTTCACAAGAGGATTACCCAGAATGGCTAAAAACAGCAATTATAACTCCGTACTTGGAAAGTATACTTAAAGACGTTGTAAAACTTATCCCCGCTGGTATCTTAAGTAATATTGAACTACCAACTGCCAAAGATATTAATAAGGATGGTGTGGTTGATGAGATGAAGAAAAAAGCAGTTGAACTAAATTCAACAGAGGATCTTCATTTGGAGGAAAATATAAAAGATTTACTTCCAGCAAAAGAGTAGGCGTTTTTACGTCAAGCTAAGCATTATTATGGAAAAATATACATTTAGAGAACATTTTAGAGAGTTAAAAAAGCGTTTTTTAACTCTATTTGGGATCTTCATAATTGCGTTTGGATTATGCTATTGGTTTAGTAGTGATATATATAAAATTATTCTATCTCCGCTTATAGAGGTTAGTGTAGATAGTAATAGAAAAATAATATACACAAGTTTAACCGAGGCTTTTTTCTCGTATATAAAACTCTCAGCGTTTGCTGCTTTTATTATAGTATTTTCATTTTGTTGTTACCA
>NZ_JARJFB010000180.1:0-3009 GCF_034554655.1 Candidatus Megaera venefica | reverse complement strand
GCCATAAACTTTATAATAAATCTATAGTTGATTCATAACGATCAGTATGTTCGTCTACTAAATAGTGATTAAGAGTTTCAATCTAAGTACTATAACACTAGTTATGGTTATTAGAGTAGTTTATACGATATCCTCAACACATATAATAAATCTATAGTTAAATTTAATGGGAGCAATATTTCGAAGTTGTTACCCAGAAACAAAAACTAATTTATGGAGTAATTATTATGTCAAGAGAACTAATACAAGCGGCTGCTAACAACCAAATAAACAAAATATATGAATGTTTGTTGAGGGGAGACAGTATAAACTTTAAAGAGAACTTTTTTGGGAATACTGCTCTTCACAACGCTTTGATTTGCGGTCATAAGAATGTGGTAAATCTATTACTGCACTATGGAGCTAATCCTGCAATACCTAATAATCAAGGTTTTACACCGTATGACATCTACGATGGTACCTATCACAGATTCTTGGATAGAGAGTTTGAACACCAACAAGAAGAATCATCTGATCTTATGGGTAATGATTTTGGAGATAATTACTACTATCTTAATAGTGATTATTAGTTATGAAATTTAAAAAGGGAAAAAAGAAATGAGTAAAAATAATTATCTAAATTCTAAAGCCTTAACAGTTGGTCTAATCACTGCGGTAACTATGGTATGTGCTATTGCAGGATTTGCTATGGTGGGGGCAACTAGCATGGCAACTGCTGCCTATGGAGCGATCCTTGGAGGGGTAATTGGAATAGTAGTTGGAAGTACAATAGATCACTACTATGGAACTGAAGTAGGTAGTATAATCGCCGCACTATGCGCGGTTATTGGCGGAATTTTCGGCGCAGTTTATGGTAAAAATCCTCCAGATGATTCTGATGAGAATGATTTAGATCCTTCTTTCAGTAAAGGAGCTTCTTGTTTTGGGAAGACTATTATAAGTAATATGTCTAATCTAAAAGATTGCCTAACTGGTGACGTAGTAAGTTGTTTTGAATCTACCGAAGGATTTTCAGAAATAGTAACATGTATGGGAGAGGATAATAACAATTTCGCTTAGACATTAGTTGTAATATGATGAGTACAAATAATACTCTTCCTCATTAATTACAATTCTACATAACTCATAATCAGAGCAAAAAACTCGCTAAAACAGTTGAGTTTTTTGCTTTCAATACTGCCTTTAGGGCAAAACTACTGTGTCACCTACGTATACTAAAACTAGCTGAAGTAAAAAACACTATCGTTAGGTAATTGAGTAAGCTAGCTGTATCGGCTTGCAATCATAAAGACAAAGTGCAGCAAAACTCTCTTTCAACCTTGATACTGACCCTGTATAGTAAACTACTCCTTATACACCTTAACATCTATAGGCTTATATAATTCTAAGAAATAAAGATCAATGTGAATTCCAGCTGAAATACGTAAATCTTGTGTGGCTTGGCCTATTGTTCGTGTTTTCGTGGTCTAGGTATTAGGCGCAGATTTTTTCCCTTTGGTACTCAGAATTCCACAGCCAGATAAACTTGTAATAAGAAGTAATAATAATGCAATTCTCATATATATCTCCATATTTATTATGTGTGACCGAGGTTGTTCATGTTTATGAAAGATGAATTCATACTAACAACGTAAAGATTTTTAATTATTATGTATGTATTTATCTTAATGCACAACATCCAGAACATCTAAACCTCGTAGTATGACCTAAAAACATATATTTTTTTAAAATTTTAGGATTGGGTATATCTTAGTTTTTCCTCGTAGCATCATGTGTGTTTCTTAAATTACGAACTAGTTCATAATTTTTTAGCAGTTCTTCATATTGGTGTTGCACAACACGACGTACTTCTTCCGGTAGCTCTTGTTCTAAAGCTTTAGTATAGACATCTTTTGCTACTTCTTCTGCTCTTTCACACCCTTCTAGAACAGTAGAATCATTATCGCTTAATACCATATTAATATTAAGCCATCCACGATGTAAGCTTCCCAAGACACTACCGCTTTGTGCGGGATAGTTTACTCCTAACTCCTTGACTTTATTTTGTAAAACAGTAACAGCTTTTTTACACCCTTCAGCCCTTTCTAAGAATGTTTTCTTTAAATTCTCATCATTAACAAGCTCTGCTGATGTACGGAATCCTTCTTCGCCGTCTTTAGATATTTCAATTAAATCATTTAAAATAGCTACAGTATCATCATTATTCATAATAAAACCTCCGGTTAATAAATATTGTTTTATCTAAAACTTTTTAGGCCATTAATAGCCTTATTTTAAGTATAACAAAAAACTATTAAAATAAAAAGGGCATGGGTGTAGGATATGTGTCAATAAAATTCTAATATGAGCTGATACCCCTGGTTGTGGGCACCTCAACCTTTACTTAAAAATTACTCTACCTTGACAACAGAGTTTACACGTTCTACTTTTATAAGTTGTAGACTAGAACAATTAATTTATAAGGAGAAAGCTATGAGTAATTCAATTGAAATATTTAC
The DNA here is from genome assembly GCF_034554655.1 of Candidatus Megaera venefica. NCBI lineage: Bacteria > Pseudomonadati > Pseudomonadota > Alphaproteobacteria > Rickettsiales > Rickettsiaceae > Candidatus Megaera > Candidatus Megaera venefica. The sequence continues at coordinate 511 of NZ_JARJFB010000180.1, read as the reverse complement.
TGCGGTATTTAAAGATCCTATAAGCGCAGAGAATGCGTATAACCTAGCCCTACAAAAAGGCCATAAAGCAGATGAGTCAATATCCTTATGTCTGAAGAAACTAAGGCAAAGAATTACGGAAGTAGGTTAGAGAGTAATGCAACTTCATTACTTAGCGACGTTACTACTGATTTTGCTACGGAAAGAGCAAGTCTAGGCAGTGTAATTGATACGACAGCAGGCGCTATTATAGGTGCTACGGCCACGATAGGAACAAATTTAGTTGTCCCGTGTGGATTGGTTTTGCAATAGCAGGACCTATCGCTGCTGCCTTAGCAGTTGCTGGTGCAGGAGGAATCACCGAAGGGGTTATTGGAGCTTTACTTAATGTCGGCTTATCAGTAGGCGAAACAGATAAATATGAAGAAGCGATTAAAGAAGGGGGAATAATAATTAGTCTCTCCGTCAAAACTCTAAATTTTTGATATAATTTCAAGAATTTCAAAAATAAATCACCGCACATTCATTTTTT
>NZ_JARJFB010000179.1:0-3044 GCF_034554655.1 Candidatus Megaera venefica | reverse complement strand
TAAATTGGCGGCTTCTTTTTCGGCTGTTGATTTCTGGGCTTTGAGTTAGTCATATCTGACAGCCCAACCAGCTATTTGCACTATAGAATTAGCCTAAGTTTTACCTAATTCGACTGAAGTACTTGGTTCATATTAAAATAATGAAAAATTCCTTAAAAGAGAAGTTAAATTTGATTTCTTATTTAATGGATTTCATAATGGACCTATAACTCATTTAGGTATTAATTTATATTATTTTAAGGAAAGAATGATATAAAAATGACAAAAACATTTGGATAGTTGATCAGGTATTAAAATGGTATTCTTAATATACGATTGGATATTAAGATTTAATTGCATAATCTTACACAAATGACCAATCAGGAATTTCAGAATTACTCAGGGTATTCCATAAATTCTTTATCCTTGATGGTTATCGAGGATGTCTATCATTATTTCCACTTTAATTACTTATTATTTAATAGGATTACATGATGGTTATCTTTGTGATATGCAACCCTAAATAAGAATCCAATTTTAATCAAAATTTTATATTATTGAATTAGAAGAGATAAAACTTATAATATATATATAAAAAGTATAATTTTTGTTAGAAATGGGTTCAGAAAACAAAAAAAACATGTGACGCATTAATACGGAATATAAATAGTTAACAATTATCTGCGACAATTCTCAATTTTAAAAAAATGATTCGTACTTCATCTGATTCCCTGAGTAACACATCCACTGAATTTGGAGAGGAAATCCTCCATGGGTTGAAACAATCCCCCAAGATTCTTCCTTCAAAATACTTCTACAACGAGATTGGGGATAAACTTTTCCAGCAGATCATGGCCCTTCCAGAGTACTATCTGACTAATTGTGAATTCGATGTCTTGACCAACTAGGCAGAGAGTATTATGGCCACAATACTTTCAAAGAAATGCCCCTTCAATATTGTGGAATTGGGGGCAGGTGACGGAACAAAAACAAAAGTGGTGCTCAAGTACCTCAGTTCACTTAAAGTACCATTTACCTATGTGCCTGTGGATATTTCAGCCCATGTCCTAGAAATTTTGGAAGAACATATGAAAAACGATATTCCAGACCTCAAGATCAAGAAAGTAGCAAAGACATACAACGACGCACTTGCAAGCCCTGATTGGGATTAGACGGTGCCTACCTTGATGATGTTCTTGGGATCAAGTTTGGGAAACTTTCCTTTGGCTGACTCACCGGAAATGATAAAGAGAATCGGATAGTCAATGAGAACAGGAGATTAGTTACTAATTGGATTAGACCTTCAGAAAGATCCTGAAATCATTTTAGCTGCTTACAATGATTCAAAGGGAGTTACAAGTGACTTTAACTTAAATTTGTTAGACAGAATAAATAAAGAAATGGGGGCCAATTTTAATCGTGATAAATTCAAACACTTTCCCACATATGATCCTGAATAAGGAGCAGCTAAAAGCTATATTGTAAGTAAAGAACATTAGGAAGTTTATTTTAAAGAATTAGATAAAACAATAATCTTTGAAAGTGGAGAGGCAATATTCACAGAGATATCACAGAAATATAAATTATCTGATATTAAACACATGGCTGAATCAAACAATTTCAGAGTAATAGAGCATTTTTATGATCAGAAAAGATACTATGTGAACAGTTTATGGGAAAAAATATGATCATTTATATATTAATTATTAAATATATTATTATTTTATTTATATTCATTTGGAATCTCTGACTAATCTAATACCAGTGAATTACCAAGTTAAATGTGGATGGAAGAAGTTTCTGTAAGTAATTCTTTCATGATCTTTCGATGTGGCAATAGAAGAACCTCTTAATACCATCTGATTTACCATAAATTTACCATTATATTCTCCAATAGCACCATCAGCTTTAGTAAATCCTGGATATGGTAAATAGGCTGAATTAGTCCATTCCCATCTATCTCCCCATTTAAACATTGTTGCACCAATTTCCCATTCAAATTCTGTAGCTAATCTCATTTTTCTAAATTCAGCATATGCTGATGCTTCATAAAAATTAACATGAGTCACTGGGGCTTTCATATTTAATTTTACCAATCCATTTAATGTATAAACATACCATTCTCATTTAAGACAATTTACTAATTGACAAGTTGTGTATTCAATCCTAATTTCCTGAGATGTGGCTCAAGGGAGAAGGTGAATTGTTTGAGTGCTTCAAATCCCTTCTACAAACTGATATTTTCAGTGGAGATATAGCCAGCCTTTGCATATTCGGGGATATTGAGATCTTCACAAAATTATTTAACTTCCTCTACGGTTTTATTGGTAAATAAGAGGGCTCTTTCTCCTTTAAGGAACTTAATTATATGATTTTGATTTACTTTCGACAAAAGATAAGAGTTATTTGCTGCACTGGTACCTTCATCCTTGCCAAGGGCCACTTAGATTACTTTATTCTTTCCAATGAAGAATCTAGATAGAGATAATGAGAATACTTTGAATCTTTATTCCATGCTTATTGTATTTCCTTTAAGGGACTAGTAGATAGATTTTGATATTAGAAAACAATGACTCTGGCATATTTTTTAATACTAGCTTTGATTCTTTCAACTAACAATTGCTTCTATTCAGGTTTTTATCTTGAGGTCTTTGTAAGTTTCTTTACTCTTCTTCTCTTTGTGATAGGCATATAAATATTTGTTAATTATATTTTGTGATCACAATAATCACACAATATATTTCATAGTAATTACAATTTATTTAGAGTTTTCTTTTATTTTCAGATTTAATATGAATAAAAAATCCAAATCTATCTCAAAGAAGAAACAAAACATAAAAACACAAGTCTATTCATATAAAAATACACAAAATCAAGATTTAATAGAGAAATTCAATAAAATTAGATAGGTCACAATTGATTTATGTAAAAATCTAGTGACTGAGGACTATGGATTACAACCATGTGTTGATGCTAGTCCTCCAAAATGGCATTTAGCCCATACATCCTGGTTTTTCGAAACATTCATCCTTACTCCCCATCAGAAGGGATACAAACTATTTCAT
>NZ_JARJFB010000178.1:0-3048 GCF_034554655.1 Candidatus Megaera venefica | reverse complement strand
CTTCAGACACATCAAGATCTTGCTGCAAATATTCATAACCACAAAAATATTGCCAATAAATATTTTCCTTTAGCTCTTCCTCCGTAAACGAATCAGAACCGTTGTACATAGCTTGAAGCATTGATAGTGCTAGCATTACTCTATGATCTTTCTTATTTCTACCAAATTGCTTGATTTCAATGTTAGGCAATGCTCTGGCTTCAAGTTCAGACCAATTTACTAAATCCCTTAGTTTATATAACTTGTTTTTAGGATTTAGTTTTGTAGATAATTTCTCTTCAAATAACCTTTCTTGTTTTTGGAGAAAAGTAATATTTTCTATAGGCATAATTTTAAAATCCGTAAGCTTTATGCGGTAATTATACCATTTTCTTATGGATTTTGTAAGCTGTTTATGACATGAAACCCCTTGTTAATTCAGGCGGGGAGAGTTTTGACGGAGGGACTAGTTATGTCCGGCAAGAAATATAGTTATACCTGGCCTGATCTTTTATCTTTTTATCTACCGCCATACTGAACTCAGTGGGCTTCGCAAGTCTCTTCGGCCAAGTAATCTTCTCCTATCTCTTAAGATCCTGAAGTAAATTCAGGATGACCGTGCGTACAGCAAGTCCCAGTATAAAACCATACGACTCTATTCCTTATCCATAGTTGAGGTTATATATCAATAATATCAAGAATCATTTCTTATAGGCTTTAGCTAAATCAAGGTAGTTTTGAAGATTACCTTGCATAAACTCCCTCTCTTGATCTGTAATCATCCGTACAAATTTAGCTGGTCTTCCAATCCACATCTCATTCTTACGCACTATCTTACCAGGAGAAAGTAAACTTCCTGCGCCTAAAAAACCATATTCCTCTACTATAGATTTATCCATTACGGTAGATTGCATGCCAATAAATGCATTATCCTCAATGCTGCATGCGTGTATAAGAGCCATGTGACCAATAGTAATATTACTACCAATATGGGTTGGACCGTCAAATCTTGATGTGTGGATTACTGTACCATCTTGAATGTTGGTATTCTTTCCTATTGTAACCTTGGCTACATCACCCCTAATCACCGAATTAAACCAAATATTCGCATATTCTTGAATTGTTACATCACCAGCTATTACTACCCCATCTGCCAAATAGACAGTTTCATGGATATTTGGCGATAGGTTTTTATAATCAACAAGTTTATATCCCATACAAATTTAGTCTGTATTTTTTATTTGAAGTAAAATTAATTTAGATAATGAATTTTAGGATGAGGTTGCGCAGCGTATATTAAATACGCGAGCACAACTGAATCCTGCTAAATTCGTTAGGTCAATTAATTTTACTGGTCCATGTTATATTTTGCTCGAAGCTCGTCATATTCACCAGTAGCTTTAAGGGATGCTATACCTTCTTCAAGGTAACCTATATATTTTTTGATATTAGGAATATTTGCAGAAAAAGCTATATATATAGGCAATTTTTCTTTTGTTACTTTTCCTGCGTTTCTTATAGATTTGGCTAATCCTGTTTCTTGAGTGTAATATTTGACAACTCTTTCATCTTCTATGTAAACATCAATTTCGTTGTCCATCAAATTCGCTATAGATTCTATAACTGCATTTGCTCCATCTTCAACAACGAACATACCAGGGTTTGTTGTATAGTTACTTCCAATATACTGATTTATAGACTCATCAACCAAATAGTCCATGATAATGCCAATTTTCCTACCTCGCAGCGAGCTAATACCGTCATATGTCCAATCAGTGTCAACTCTAGTAAACGCTACAGACAAACTATAATCTAATGGCAACTCGGTTGAGGCTAGCTTCTTACCCTTTGGATTACTAAGACCAACAATACCATCAACTTTCCCTGAGCCCACCTCCTCTAAAGCCTGACTCCAAGGCATCATCCTATACTCCACATCTATTCCATAAATATATAATGCTCTTCTTGCTAGTTCTACTAGAAAACCCTGGCGCTCACTCTCCGGATTACAGTTATAAGGACACCAGTAATCTCCAGCTATTACCAGTGATTTTCTTTCTTTTTCAACAGCTTGAACACTAGTTACAGCAAGCAGAACAATTAAAGCTAGTTTCAATTTGATTGTTTTCATAATAGATTTCCAATAATATTGACTTCATATATTGATAGACAAGCAATAACGCATAAAATACTAATCAATTAACTATAACATGAATTTCCGCGATCAAGGTATAATTATCTCAAAAAAGCCGCTAAAAGAGCGTAGCTATATTGTAACCATATTTACAGAAAACCATGGTATTTATTCTGGTGTACTAACCCAATATAGTAAAAAAACAGGGGACAGTTTGGCTGAAGGAAATCTTGTAGATTTTTTTTGGAATGCCCGTTTGCACGAGCATATTGGTTCTATTAAAGCTGAACTCATTAAATCTTACAATTCTCAATTATTGATGAATAAAACTAAATTATACGCTTTCAATTCCATCACAAGTATATTAAATATAGCTTTTTGCGAGAGAGCACCTCATAACAATCTATTCCCAGCTCTCTTGGCTTTTATGGAATCTCTTAAACAAGAATTTTCTTTTTCTGAATATATAAAACTAGAAATAGAAATCCTGGCCGAAGCTGGATATAAGCTACAGCTTAATAAATGTGTGGCGACAGGACTTGCAGATGATTTACATTATGTATCACCAAAATCTGGATGTGCAGTATCTAAAAATGTTGGTGCTCCATACTCTGATAAGCTTTTAATATTACCTAAATTTCTTGCCGGTGATATTCTAGACAAAGATTCAACAACTGATGCATTAAACCTTACATCGTATTTTTTGAACCGCTATATACTAGTAGATAAGGGGCCCCCACAAGCTAGACAACAGTTTACTGAGCATATAGCTAGCCAAAGTTTCTAAAATAAAGATTTGAGATATTATGGCTCTGTTGCAAATTTAGAAGGAGAATAAAATAATCTGTAAATGCACGGTTGTGAACTTTAGAATTAACTGCTTTTAGTCATAGATATAGAACAATCTTTTAACAAATTGTACTTGTTCTAAAATA
>NZ_JARJFB010000177.1:0-3058 GCF_034554655.1 Candidatus Megaera venefica | reverse complement strand
TCAACAAATGACAATTTTTCTGATATAAAATACATTTGTGGCTCTACATCACTTATCGTAGAATCTTTACAAAAAGGCCTTGATATAGCTCAGCTTCCAAACGGAGATGTAATCGTAACTGAGGTAAAAACTGTCAATACCCACTATAGCTGGGATAAAAACAAGCAAAGAATGGTTAAAATTAGCCAAACCCAATAACGTAGTTTTTTTATTTGGTAATACGATCTTCATGCTGGGTTTTGGTCCGCAGATCTCCTTATCTACTACCGTCATGCTGAATTTGATTCAGCATCGTCTTCTATCTTGTGAGATTCTGGGCCAGAGACAGGCACAAGCCCATAATAAATTCAGGATGACTTTGTTTCTTTAGTTAAATCGTCGTGCTGGGCTTGATCCGGTATCCATCGCTGTGTCCTGAGATCATGAAACAAGTTCAGGATGACGACCTACATTTGTTTCCTGAGATCCTCAAGTACAAGATCAGGATTTTAGGGTTTTGTTCTAATTTAATACTAAAATATTCACCTCTCATATCAAACTCTGGTTAAGTTTGATGTATCAAAATTGTCTTATCTAGTTGTCAAAAGGCATCGTCTTATAATTAATATTTTCAATTGGCCTAAAATACTCTTAATTAGTTATCTCTTGTATAAAATATTTTATACAATAGTTTAGTATAAATAAATAGGCTAAGCGGAGAGTTAATAATGTCTAAATCCCCCCAAGAATCTGAATCAACAGGAATAAAACCAATAGATATTTCCGTTGGAATCAAACGACACGTTATGGATGATGGTGATTTGCAAGAGTTTATGGATGCTAGGAAAAAAGGAGATTCAATTGCTCAAGGCTCTTTGGTGGAATATGTTAAAGAGAAATTCTACAAAGGTCAAGACGTAGTAGTGGTCCCAGATCTATCAGGTCAGCATATTGAAATTGTACAAGATTTAAGCGGAGTAGATTTTTCAGGGGTAAAACTGACTGGGGCGCATTTTCAGTTTTGTAACCTAGAAGGAGCAGTTTTTTGTGATGCAGATTTATCAAAAGTTACATTTTTTGACTGTGAAATGTCTGGTGCTGATATGCGAGGTGCTGACTTAAGCTTTTGTAAAATGTCTGGGTTTGGAGAAAAGTGGAATGCTTACGAACAAGAAGTAAATAAGGCAAAAAAAGATCATCTTCCAGTTCCTGACATGCCTGAAGAATTGGCAAAGCATTATAAAGATGTAAGATTCAGCTCTACTGCCGACTTGATGAGTTTGTATGGTGATATCAATAGGGTAATTTTAAGCGATGCTGAAAAAGAATTTAATAAAGAAAAGCAAGGGAAACTAGTCCTTAAAGATAAAGAAATAGCAAAAGCATATGAAGGCCTCAGTTATGTGCAAGCCGGGTATGTTCGAACTGGATTTGAGTCAGGTAATGAGAAATATGACAAATTAGTTAGAGAACGTGCCGAAATAGATAGAAGTGTTTTAGATAAAGAAACAGTAAAATATATAATAGATCCAAGCTTTGTATATATCCCTAAAAATCCAGAAAGTTTTGATCCTGGATACGTTAGAGGAAGTAGTAAAAAAGAAAGAGAGCAAGAAAAGCAATATATTGAATTAGATAGAGGGGACGTTGAGGCTTACCTAGTAGCGCTAAAATCAACCCCAGACTTAACGCTCAATGATTTTGCTAAATCAAAGGCGGCTGAAAAAGGGATTGAGCTACATGAAGGATCAAAACCAGTAGCCTATGCTAAATATGGAACAGATTTGTCAAACCTAGATTTTACTGGTGCCAACTTACAAGAAGCTTGTTTTGCAGGGGCGGCCTTTAGAGGGTGTAATTTTACTGGAGCTAACCTGAACAAATCTATATTCGAATCTGCTGTTGTCACAGGAGCAACTTTTAAGAATACACGAGCAGAAGACGCGAACTTTTTTCAATGCTTCTTGGATAAATCTACAGTTGTTGATAGTAGTTTTAAACGTGCGTTTATGAGGGGATCAGAAGCTACTGGTATGCAGGTAAGCCACTCTAATTTTGATTATTCTAATATTAGAAATGGTAAATGGGATGGTGTTAACATTCAAGATGCCACATTTAATTATGCTGATTTAGAAGGAGTTTCGCTAGCGAACGCTAAGCTGAGTCAAGTTAAAATGCAGCATGCAATGCTTGAAAAAGCAATATTAGATAATTGCGAAATCATCAAATCTGACTTAACCGGTTCATTTCTTGAAGGAGCTAAGGTCAGAAAAGCAAAAATTCAAGATACAGTACTTAAGGACGTTGATGCAAGAGGGATTGATTTAACCGAAACTGAGATCGATAAGCTTTGTAAACTCGAAGGTGCTGCGCTTGATGATGCAATAATGAAAATGGTTAAGGCGGATGGGGTTAATTTCGTTGGGGCTCATATGGATGGCGCGAATCTAGAGCATGCTCAGATGAAAGAAGCTGTTCTGGAAGGGGTGAGTATGAAATTTGCTAACCTTGAAGGTGCTGTACTTGAAGGTGCTAGGGCTAATGGGGTTGATTTGACTGGTGCAAAATTGACTGACATAAATGCAAAAAAAGGACAATTTAAAGAAGCAATTTTAGAAGGTATAGAAGGCGAAAGAGCGAATTTTACAGAAGCGGTTATGGAGGGTGCAAACCTTAGGGGAGCTAAAGTAAAAGAAGCAATAATGGAAAAAGTCAACTTGAAGAAGGCTGACTTGCGTGATGCTGAGCTGCAAAAAGTAAACTTTAAAGATGCTGAAGTGGATGGTCTTAAAATTAATGCAGGGACCGATATTCATGAGGCGGAGATTACTGGAGTAAAAGGTACTGCCGTTCACGAAGGTGTGGATGGTGTAAAAGAACCAATGAAGCTCGAGCAGAAAAAGGAAATTGATGCGCAAGTTCATGCTGCAGAAGGTAAAGGTTTTTTCTCAAAATTAGCCGGTAATGTACTAAAAGGTATTGGAGGTGGGTGTAAAAAAGTTGCGGATTTTATTAGGCAGCCAATTAGTACAAAATGGGGGCGAATAATTGGTGCAGTAGCGGGAGCTCTAATTGTTGG
>NZ_JARJFB010000176.1:0-3062 GCF_034554655.1 Candidatus Megaera venefica | reverse complement strand
AAGTAGGCAACTGCAAAAAACCGTCTCGCTTATCCAAAATCTGAATAATACCAAAAAACCAGCTTATTCTCATCACGATCTTTTACCAAAATAACAAAATGTTGACTCTAAACTAAAAACTCAAACAAACCTAAATTGGAATTTATCAAAAAAAACAGCGTTTCCGTTCAGGCACTATATAGGACGTGAGATACGAAATAGTTTGTAACAACACCAGAACATAACAACAAGTATGAAACACATTGTAATACCTATTGGAGCAAATGTTCCCTGATAAGTATAGCTCACAGTTTGTATACTAAATGCTATTAGTATAAGGCGACTTGCAGCAATGACTGCAGCTATCTTCCCCTTAGCGTATGCAATTGATTCCAATGATAATGGGTACAAGATATTAACTGGATAAATGATGCCTAAAGCTAAAAATTGCATACAGATTGTAATAATAACTGGGTTAGTCACTCTAAATGCGATTAAAATTAAAGTAAAAACAATAAAAGTACAAAGCATACTTATACTAAAAATAAAACAGTTAAGTTGTCCAAATTTTTTGATACAATATCCACTACTAAAGCTTATAATTGAAAACATCAGAGCCGTAGCACCTTGATAAAAACCAAATTCATATAAGGTTACTCCAAGATCACCTATGTACAAGATAGGAGCCATACCAATAAAGAGCCAATAAGGAAGTACAAGTAAGCAAATGGTAGATATGTAATAAAAAGTTTTGGGAGATTGAAAAACTACATAGTATTCTTTAAAACATTTAGAGGTATAAGGCTTTGTCTGACCTTGTTGAATAAATAAAATACCAAGAACTAGACTGATTAATCCCAAGATTAATAGGAGTACGAAATTACCACGCCAATGAAAAAATAAGCTTACATAACTACCTATAACAGGTGCAAAAGCCATTGCAAATGTAACTGACCCGTTGAGAATTCCCATCATTTGTTGTTGTTTTTCAGTAGAATAGGTGTCAGCAATAACAACATAAGAAAGTACAGCTGGACCTGAAATTCCAATTCCTTGTAATAGTCTACCGAACAGTAATTGCCAATATTCTATAGCAAATACACAGAATAAACTACCAGCTATAAAAATAATTAACCCAATTAAGATTATTGGTTTGCGTCCATATAGATCTCCAAGAATACCCACTATTAAAGAAGTAAAACAATGAGCTAGCAAATTGACACCTAAAGTAAGCTCTACCATAAAAGTTGAGATGTTAAACACATTTTGTAATTCTGGAAAGCTTGGTATGAATAAATCAACTTCCGAGCCTACCAAAATACACATGACTAAAACTGTAATAAATTGCATCATATGGTGTTTACTAAATTTTGCTACTAGACTTATAAACTGATTACTAATAAATTTTTACTTTAGATCATTTTGTGTTTATGTAAGACAAATTCTAGTTATGGATACTAAAATACTCTTCTAAATTTATTGCTAATTTTGATATTTGTATTACAAAGTTTAAAAAATTCTTTCTGTGATATATTTTTTAAACTTATCTTTCTCATTTTTGTATTTGTCTGCACCAGCTAAAGGAGCTTTCTTTACGGTGATATTAGGCCAAATTTGTGAATTTGATTTAGCAAACTCAATCCAGTCCATTAGTTCTTTAGTTTCAGTTTTTATAGCTTCGTTAACACTAGGAATAACTTGCTTACGCATAGGGCAGTTAACATCATTACGATCAATTAGATTAAAGTAATATGGGGTTATTGATAAAGACAATTTTGTATGAGCTAATTCACACCCTTCTTTTTCATCTTCAGTGAGATCAATTAAACTCTGAAGATGCTTTAAGCTTCTAATACTGTTGCTCATTTGCCACTTCCAATTGTTCCAATCTTCATTTGAAACGTCACTCCATGACTCCCTACCACTTCGCCAGTTAGCTAATAAATCATCAGGATACATAATTATTTACATTTGCTATTTCATTCAATTTTAAGTAGCATAAGGCTTAGTTACATGTCAACTTGTATTTAATTATTAATATTAAAAATATAAACTGGAAGAACAAATATGTCATCATTTAAATATTTAATAACTGTGCTAATAATTAGTCTTTTATCTAGCTATTCTTATGCCTCAAAGAAATCAGATACTGATAATCTTAAATTACCAGGGAGATACAAAAACGGAAATATTAGTGTAGTAGATTTTGGATCTACCGACGTGTTTTTTTATATGACTCCGGAAAAACATCATTTATTAGAAAATTTATTAAATAAAATAAATAATGAGGAGCTCAAATTAACAATTGATGTAAATCACTATGATTGTTTAACTACAGAAATTTCTGCTATTGCCTCAAAATATCCTGATCCAATAGGATATGATGGGCAATCTAATCCTATATATGTAGACGAAAAGGGCTATTATGTACTTGAATCTTATGCACAAAATTTATCAAATATCACAAAGGAAAAGTTAGGTCTAAACATTAAAGGCATGTCCAGGGAAATAAACTTTGTTTTAAACCAGGATGCTCATAAATTTCATCAAGACCAATCTGCAAAACAATTTACTTTCCTAAAACAACAATCATCTGATTCTTCAAAATATAAGATTTTTCAAGATTTAACACTCGTAGATTGGGACATGTCAAAAGATACTTTCTCAGCAACTATCATACAAGATAATTTATCGGAGGATAGATTTTTGATAACACTTTTTCCTAAAGAGTCAGTTGGTATGATATTTAGCCAATCACCAAAACATTTATCAAGAACCGCACACCCTAGCTATACAGTTCCTACTATATTTCCTTTTCATGCCGTACTTTCTCCAATTGATTATAATGGCTCATATTCAGCTGGTTCCTCTAAAGGAAAACGTCTCAGCACAGTAGTAAGGGGTGTTGTTTTGAACCAAGAAATTGAAAAATTAAAAGAACATTCTATTGTTCTTCCTATTAACCGTTACGTTTCAAAAAATAATGATACAATCAGAGAATACAGGAATGGTATTATCTCTGTTAAAACAAAAAAACCTTTGTATACTAATGATAATCAAGTTATTTACAAACACAATGATGC
>NZ_JARJFB010000175.1:0-3077 GCF_034554655.1 Candidatus Megaera venefica | reverse complement strand
GATAATTCTGAAACATGTTTTTAATGTAAAGAAGGGTTTTATCAAAATGAAAATTATATTTGCGTAGAATGTTCTTAGAATTGCAAAAGCTGTAATCTTAGAGGATGTTTGATTTGTGAACTTGATTATGGTTTAAATAGTTTACTGCAATGTGTCTACTGTAACTCAAATGAGATTCTCATCGCTGGAAATTGTTAATAATGCCAAAGCAAGTGTCTAACCTGTTTAGATTAGTTAGAAAATTGTTAAACATGCTCATTTCCAAGAGTTAATCCCCCTAATTGTCAATGTTAAGATGGTATTTCATAAATTAATAATTAGGCTATTTTGAATCATCAGGGCAGTGCCAACTCTGCCATCAGAGGTGTATGAAATGTGAACTTGAATGGAAAAACTGTATCACTTGTATGGCTGGTAGGATCAATACTCCAAAATGTGATTGTTCTTCAGATGCAATTTGTGAACAATGTGAAGATGGTTTTTTTCGAGATACAAACTTAACCTGCATTCAGTGTTCTCAGAATTGTACAAGTTGTAACTCTAGTGGATGTTAAATTTGTTAGCCATATTATGGCCTAAATATTTAACTGGAATGTGTCTCTTGTAACTCAAATGAGACTGTTATTACTGGGTAGTGCCAGCAATGCCAAAGTCAATGTCTCTCCTGCCTCTACTAATTAGATAATTGCTTAACATGTCCGTTTCCAAGAGTTAATGCCCCAAATTGTTTATGCTAAGATGGTATTTCCTAAATCAATAGTTAGGTTATTTTGAATTGTCAAATCAATGTGTGCATTGTCACTAACTGTGTGCAACTTGTGTACTCAGTGAAACAAACTGTATTTCCTGCATGCCAAATAGAATGAATGCCCCAAAATGTGATTGTACTTCTGATTAGATTTGTGAGCAATGTCAACAAGGTTTTTATAGAAATACGAATTTAACATGCATAGAGTGTTCCTAGAATTGCAAAAATTGTAACTCTAATGGATGCTAGATTTGTAACGCAAATTATGGCTTAAATAATGCACTGCAATGCATCACCTGCAATTCAAACGAGACTGTCATCGCTGGGTATTGTGAATAATGCGAAAGTCAATGCCTCACTTGCTTCGGATAAGTAGGAAATTGCTTGACATGTTTGTTCCCAAGGGATAATGCCCCAAATTGTTAATGCTAAGATGGTAATTCATAAATCAAGATTTAGGCTATTTTGAATTGTTGGGGCAATGTCATTTTTGTAGCCAACTTTGTGCTACATGCGAGTTTAGTTAGTCAAATTGTATTACGTGTGCACCAACTATAATCAATGCTCCAAAATGTGATTGTTCCTCTAATAATGTTTGTGAATAATGTCAAGTCGGTTTTTACCGAAATTTAAATTTAATGTGCACGGAATGCTCTTAGAATTGCTTAAGCTGTAACTCTAGTGGATGCCTAATTTGTTAGGCAAATTATGGTCTAACTATTCAACTGCAATGTGCCCACTGTAACTCAAATGAGACTGTCATTGCTGGGCATTGTGAATAATGCTAACATTAGTGTCTTTCCTGTTTAAATTAGTTAAACAATTGCTTAACATGTCCGTTTCCAAGAGTTAATGCCCCAAATTGTTTATGCTAAGATGGTAATTCATAAATCAATATTTAGGTTATTTCGAATTGTTAGGGGAATGTTAAGTGTGTAGCCCACTTTGTGCTACTTGTGAACTCATTTAAACGAATTGTATCACTTGTCCGTCTAATAAAATCAATGCCCCTAAGTGTGATTGTTCTTCTGATTAAATTTGTGATCAATGTCAGGTGAGTTTTTATCGAAATTCAAATTTAACCTGCACGGAATGCTCCTAAAATTGCTTAAGCTGTAACCTTTTTGGATGCTAGATTTGCGAGGCTAATTATGGTCTCACTATTGACCTGAAATGTGCCTAATGTAATTTAAATGAGACTGTCATCGCTGGTTATTGTGAATTATGTTAATACCAATGTCTCTCGTGTTTAGGTTGGCTAGATAATTGCTTAACATGTCCTTATCCAAGAGTAAATGCCCCAACTTGCCAATGTTAAGATGGTATTTCATAAATCAATAGTTAGGTTATTTTGAATCATCAAAAGAGTGCTAACACTGTAGTTAACTTTGTGCAACTTGTAAAGTTAGTTAGAATAATTGTATCACTTGTGCAGCGAATAGAATCAATCCACCAAAATGTGACTGCTATGCAAATGCCATTTGTGAGCAATGCCAAGTAGGTTTTTATCGAAATACGAATTTAAAATGCATAGAATGTTCCTAAAATTGCAAAAGCTGTAACTATAGTGGATGCTAGATTTGTGAGGCAAATTATGGTCTAACTGTTGATCTACAATGTGTATACTGTAACTCTAATGAGACTGTCATTGCTGGGTAATGTCAGTAATGCTCAAGTCAGTGTCTCTACTGTTTAGAATAAGTAGATAATTGTTAAACATGTCCTTTTCCAAGAATTAATCCTCCAGATTGTCAATGTTAAAATGGTATTTTCATAAATAAATGATTAGGCTATTATGAATTTTCAGGGCAGTGCTAACATTGCAACAAACTTTGTGCTACTTGTGAGCTTAATAAGAATAATTGTATATCATGTGCAGCAAATAGAATCGATGCTCCAGGATGTGATTGTCCATCTGACGGAATATCTTAAATTGAAAGAGGTATTGTGTGGTGCTAAGGTATTTTTTATTTTATATTTGTAGCTTGTGAATCTGCAATATTAGATATTTACTTTAATGACGATTTAACAAGTTTAATAATAGATTTCGGAACTAATTTATACAGAGATGAATATCTAAATTGTTCATAAATACTTTTAGAAGAAACAGTTAACTTATTAGGTTCAGAACCGACCTGCTACACAAATTTTAACTAGTTGAATGTATTATTAGATTACAATGCTACTATTAACTTAAATGATCTAATTTATTTTAAACATTAAACCAACTTTATTTTTCAGGACTGCTAACTGCCAATTAAATATTTCCTTCACAATTAAGTTGGATTACCGAAAAAATCAATCGCTCCGAAGATTCTGTTTAACTTGA
>NZ_JARJFB010000174.1:0-3091 GCF_034554655.1 Candidatus Megaera venefica | reverse complement strand
AACGAACAAAGCAGCACAAGAACTTGAAGCAAAGCTTGGCATTAAGGTACATACGACCGCATCACTGAGGATGCAATGGCAATATGATCGAGGTATGGAGAAAGTATCTGTCGGTCTAGATAGCAGCTATTATAGAGACCCATTTTATAGTATGAAAGAGGGGATGTTACCGTCAAAGACCCTGCTTGTGCTGGATGAGGCAAGTATGCTTGATGTAGCTACATCGGATTACTTTGTATCTGAGGTTAGAAAGTCAGGGGCTAAATTACTGGCACTGGGTGACAATAATCAAAACCAGACAATAGGCTCTAAGGGAGCGTTTGCTAGAATGGGGGATGTTGCTGGTCGCAATATCTTGAGCGAAGTGAATCGTCATCAGAATAAGGACGAAGAGATAAGACAATTACATATTGAAGCGACTTCAGCACTTTGTAATTATCAGGTATCAAAGGCAATTTCCATCTATGAGCAACTCGGCAAAATCAATATTTTAGAGAATGAGACTGATAAGCAGCAAGCGATTGCCGCAGAATATGTGAAGCAATCAGTGTCAATTGCTAAAGAAGAAGGTGTTAGCCTACATTCTGCTGCCCAAAAAATAGTTATCAGTAGCTATACCAATGAGGAGATTGGCAATTTAAATGGCTTAATTCGTGATTCTTTTAAAAGAGCCGGTGTTTTAAGCCAAGGTAATAAGTTCATTTCTGGCGGGGTACATGGCAATTCTACTATGGTGGAATTGGCGGAAGGTGACCGCATAATATTCACCAGCAATTTAAAGGAGAAAGAGGGCATTGGCGGTGTTTTAAACAACGAGCTTGCAACTGTTCGCAAAATCATCAAAGTAGATGAGATGGGAGTGGGTGAGTTTCTGGTGGATGTGGAGGGGGCAACAGGAGTGCGCAGCGCTGTAATACGCACGGGAGAGCAAGGGCGAATAGTTACTTTTAGGCATGGTTATGCGGTAACGAATCATGCGGTGCAAGGGGCAACTGTGCCATACAAGATATTTTCAATGGATCGCTATAGTGGTTTTGAGGCTACTTTGGTTGGCTTAACACGTCACCAGATTGATTGTCAGATCTTTGCGGCCAAAGATACTCTTGAGAATGAGGTTTATAAAACCAAGGATCTTGATGTAGAGGCCGCGCGGCAAGAGTTTCAGGCAATAGGCTATGAGTATGTTCAGAAATTCAATGATGAAGGCAGGGAATACTGGAAAAAACAAGATGTGCCTTTATGGAAGTTGGGGCTTGGTCTACTAACCAGCAAACGTAGTGATTTAAGCTTTGCCATAGATGCTTCTTATGGCCATGCATCAATAGGGCTGCAGAAGCAACTGAGTGCTTATCAGGTACAATTAGAGGCTTTAAGGGTTGATTTAGGTTGGCACGAACAAGAGTTAGTTAAATTTGAAGAGGGTGCAAACACAAAGCTGATAATAGATAATGCGGAGCTGACTCAGTTTGAAGCATTTGCTAAAGAGCATTTTAAAGTTACAGAAGATATTGTTTTTGACAGAACTGAGGTGATGTCTGCTCTTGAGAGATTTAAAGTAAGTAATGCGAATATAAACAATACTTTAGATCTAGACAGCCATTTAACAGCACTGAAGGGTGGTATTCATTTTGAAGGGGAAACAAGCGCACTTAATTGGAGCGATCTGTCTAAACAAGATCAGGATTTACTACTTTGGAGTTATATAGACAAAGAAGAAAGAGCTGGGCTAGAGCAGCATTTTTCTAAAGCAGAAAGTCTAAAAGAAGAGATTTTAGATAAGGCGCAGAATGCAAGCCAAATATGGGACAGGTTAAAAGAATCCGGTTTGAAAGGACAGGACTCATTAACGTGCAATTATGCGATAGTTAAAGACTATCTGGCAGCAAGACAGAAAGTAGCCGAATCATGGGCTCAGCAGGAAACATTCAACAGGCAATTATCCTCAAGCAAAATACAGCGTCTGTTAGTGGTGGGCATTGAGGAGAAATATTCATTGAAGCTTGAGTTTGTAGCTACTGATGCAAGTGGCATTGATAAGGCTCTAAGAAATTTTGAGAGACAAAAAGAAAAATTAGATAGGGAGCAATTAAAACTAGATCCAAAATACCGGGCAAATTCTATAGTAGTAGACCGCCAGATATACTTACAAAACTTAAAGCAAAATGCTGATTCTAAAGCAATCAATAGCAACGGCAATTTGTTTGTCGCTGATATAATGCATTCAGCTGCGGAGGGAACGCCACTGCATGATTTGGTGAATTCTATTGCAACCCACAACAGAGAAACCGCTTTGGCCAAATCACAGCGCACAGAATTAGCAAATAAGATATTAGCTAATTGGCATAAAACCGGTGATATAGATAATACAGAAAAAGATAACACTCAAGCCAAATTTTCCAAGATAACTGCTCAGTTAAATATTAATTATAATACGCTGGAGAAACATGCCGGTCATACAACTTGGAAACATTATTTTAAGAAACTAGCAAATAATAGTTTAGGCAATAATAGTGATTACCAAGAAATCATGCATGCGATATACAAAGCGGGAAGCCAAGGCTTAGAGGCAAGTGATATAGCTAGCTTAATTAAGGCACAGGATGGTCTTTGTGAGCATGTAGAATTGGCGGGTGCTCATATAGAGGAGTTAAAACAAGATCGCTTGTTGGTGCAAAATAATTTAAATAGCAGCAGATTTAGATTAAAGGAGCTGGGGACATATCAAAAAACAGAATTTCCGCACTTCATCAGCACATTATATAAAGATGAGAGCTGTGTTGTTATAGCAAAGTTTGATGAGTTGCTAAAGCAGAGCAATGATCGGGTTCAGCTAGCTGCGGTCATTAGCAGTAACCCTGAGATGTTAGGGCAATTAAAAGCACGTAGTTTAATTGCTAAAATATTTGGTTCGGATGAGAAAAAGGCAGTTGATATAAATTTGGCGAAATTAGGTGACAGACTATCACAATATATAAAAGGCAAAAATGAAATGCAGCAATTACATCAGGATGAGCAAAGCGGAAAATATGTAGGCAGGTTAGCGGAGATTGACAGAGAGCTCGGTGCTTTGCGAGCTTCATTACCGAGCCAC
>NZ_JARJFB010000173.1:0-3095 GCF_034554655.1 Candidatus Megaera venefica | reverse complement strand
CTTCAGACACATCAAGATCTTGCTGCAAATATTCATAACCACAAAAATATTGCCAATAAATATTTTCCTTTAGCTCTTCCTCCGTAAACGAATCAGAACCGTTGTACATAGCTTGAAGCATTGATAGTGCTAGCATTACTCTATGATCTTTCTTATTTCTACCAAATTGCTTGATTTCAATGTTAGGCAATGCTCTGGCTTCAAGTTCAGACCAATTTACTAAATCCCTTAGTTTATATAACTTGTTTTTAGGATTTAGTTTTGTAGATAATTTCTCTTCAAATAACCTTTCTTGTTTTTGGAGAAAAGTAATATTTTCTATAGGCATAATTTTAAAATCCGTAAGCTTTATGCGGTAATTATACCATTTTCTTATGGATTTTGTAAGCTGTTTATGACATGAAACCCCTTGTTAATTCAGGCGGGGAGAGTTTTGACGGAGGGACTTATTTATCAATTCCCTAGGATCTTTTTCTAAAGAGACCCAAAAATCTTTGGGAAATTGTATCCCATTCTTTTCAAAAAAACTTCGCAAGAGGTGCTCATTGATTGTTTTTGGTGTACTACCTATATAAACACTATTTTGTTGTTTTTCTAAGTAGTTTAATAATAATAAAGGTATCTCAATCAATTTAGACAGCTCATCTTGAGTTAGATTCATTGCAACTCTTGCAACACGGATTTGAAATCTAGACAATAAACCAGATTTATTGGATGCATTTGTGTCTAATACTATAGATTTTTCACTAGGAAAGCTTATTCCTCTTTCCTTAAAAAAGGTTACAAGAATATTATTATGGTGTTGAGAAGTCTTTATTGATTCGAAATTTCTTTGATTTTCCCATACAGATATAGTAGTTCTGCTTACTTCTATAATACTTCCTATTTCTCTAACCCCAATGTTAAGAGCTGATCTAGCCGATCTTAGTTGAAATGCATTTAAAATCATTTTATTATTTTAATTAAAATTCAAAATATTTTCAGGATATTTTTCATCAAAGGTCTCTTGATTGATATTAAGTATATTAAATGAAAAACGAAAGTGAGTCTAGATTGTCGACAGAAGTAGTATATAATAAACCAACTGCTCCTGTGGTTCATACTTATGGATAGTTAGTGGCACATCTAGTGAGATAAATGGAATTTGATGTTATAGTCCCTGCAAAATTGTCCATGTTCACTGATGATAAGGTCACTAATCTCAAGAATCAAATCAATTTTTACAAGATCAAATACGCCAAGGGGATGGATGATCTGAAAGCCTTTGATTCTCTAATGACACTTTCGAGGAGTATCAGCTCATTCACCGAATTGATGCAAAAACTTAATTTCACCTTCTTAGCTAATATGAAGGAAGCAGAAGCCACTATAAATAGGGAAATCAGTCGTAAAATAGTGGCAATTGAGATATTCACGGGATAAGTCAAATTGGAAGAAAATGTGTTGCATGTTCTATGGGAATGTTTCAGACCTAAAATATATGTGAGAACCCTCGTCGATATATTTTCCAGATTTATTTAAATGATTCACATCCTGGAATTGTTGATTCTATCTGCATTCAAATGTACGTTCTAAATCCAACTGACCATCACTTATAATTCCAATTGCCTAGAATAAGAATTGACATCAGAATTCAAATACCAACTAAACCTAGTGACCCTATCAATAATATTTCTGAAAGTTTGATTAATCTAAAAGATATTGCGATGAAGAATTTAATATTAAAAATAATTAAATAATAAAATGCTGAATTATGTGGTTGCTGGAAATAGTTTTTTAAATTACTATATAATAGATAAAGTCTCTCGCAAGTATGACTAAATACAAGAATTTAAAAATATTTTATTGAATAATATGATTGAATACTCATTTTTTATTGAACTCATCCTTTACCTTTTCATAAAAATCTCCTAGATACTTCTTCCCATCCTTCTCAATGAGATCTTTCATTTTCACAATTTCTTCATTTCCCAAATCAATATCGCTTTATAATCCTTAGTCTGAGCATAAAATGGTGTCATATAGTGTAATGGTTCCATCGGCACTCTTAACTCCTTAAATGTTGGTAAGCATTGCCTTTTCTTGCAATTTTTTAAAAGAATAATACACCAGAGAATTAGAGAACTAACATTCAGGAGTGTCTTTTAAGGGAAGGTTAGAACTATTAAGCTTTAAGAGTTCTCCGTCAACTAATTCTTCGATGTGGCAGAAATATTTATCATTCTCTATAAGTTAATATTAAATTATGTACCTGTTTGTGCTTACATCATGTATTATTGAGGAAATTTAAAGGCAGGAGGCTTAACACCTTTATTTATAAGTTAATTAATAAACTAATTTAAAATTGACATGGAAGCCAAATTAGGAATTAATAACTATTTCCCTTCATCTCCAGATTTAGGTTGATAACCATTAGTTTTCAGCATTTTTATTGTTTTCATGAGGAATGTTTGAGTTTTTAGATTTGGGTTATGATTATTGGCTTCATCGGTAGGATTTGCAATTTAAAATATATTTCCTTCAAAGAAGGTGTTGTCAGTGGCTGGCCATACACTCTTTTTAATTGTCTGTATTCCCAAAGACTTGAAACTGATGAATTCAGATAATTATCGCAAGCTTTAAGATTTTAGGAGGCTTTAATCAAAAGCAGCCTGATTAACAATTTAAATAGCAAAGAGTTCAAATTAATAGTCTTAAGTTTATATGTCTGCATATGTAGCAAATTTAGAAAATTTTTATTTGAACGTTAAACTGAAGTTTTCGATCAAGCCTGTTATTTTCTAATTGATTATTGACTTAATCTATCTCTTCAACATTTTTATTTAAAATTTAAGTTCTTCCGATTCCTATTCATATCCTGCAGATGATTCCTCTAAGTGTTTCTTCATTTTTGTTAATCCATCGTTTTCTTATTTTAATCTTTAGATTTATCTTTATTCCTCTTTCAGCTTCGTTGCCAAGTCAACCTCTAATTCTTATAATTTCATTTCAAACTGAGTTTTTAATTTTTGTATTTCTTTATTTTCTGTTAGCGTTTTTGCTAATTTTTCATTTAACGTCTGTATTTATTGGTTTAATGAAGTAACTTCAACAAC
>NZ_JARJFB010000172.1:0-3120 GCF_034554655.1 Candidatus Megaera venefica | reverse complement strand
CTTCAGACACATCAAGATCTTGCTGCAAATATTCATAACCACAAAAATATTGCCAATAAATATTTTCCTTTAGCTCTTCCTCCGTAAACGAATCAGAACCGTTGTACATAGCTTGAAGCATTGATAGTGCTAGCATTACTCTATGATCTTTCTTATTTCTACCAAATTGCTTGATTTCAATGTTAGGCAATGCTCTGGCTTCAAGTTCAGACCAATTTACTAAATCCCTTAGTTTATATAACTTGTTTTTAGGATTTAGTTTTGTAGATAATTTCTCTTCAAATAACCTTTCTTGTTTTTGGAGAAAAGTAATATTTTCTATAGGCATAATTTTAAAATCCGTAAGCTTTATGCGGTAATTATACCATTTTCTTATGGATTTTGTAAGCTGTTTATGACATGAAACCCCTTGTTAATTCAGGCGGGGAGAGTTTTGACGGAGGGACTAATTAATCACAATTTTGGGATGTTTGCAAAAGTACTAAATCAACTATTTACTGGTAATTGAGTACATTAATTTTCCAATCAAGTCTTCAATGTTCAGAGATGATTGGGTAAATTTTATTTTACCACCATCTGCAAAATTATCATCGGATGCACCAGGATTTATTCTAATATATTTTCCACCCAAAAGACCACTGGTAGAAACAATTGCACTAGAATCTTTAGGAATATTAACTCCTTCATTAATGCTTAGACTCAAGATGGCGTAATATGTGTTATCTTCAAGACTAAGACTATCAACAGAACCAATCTTAATGCCAGCAAGCTTTACATCCGCCCCCTTAGCAATTCCATCAATATTTTGGAAATTAGCAGTTACCGTATAACCATTATTCGTTTTAGAAAAATCGCTTATATTGTAAGCAAATCCAAGAAAACTAAATGCCACAATCAGTACAAACAACCCTACTAAAGTTTCAATAATTCCCTGTTTCATTTTCTTACACCTTTAATTATTAATTACTCTGGATTCCAACTGGAATAAGTCTTTACTTTTGTATATTTTGACTTGGCTGGATCATATGCGTGCTTAGTTCCAGTTACATTTGGTACATGCTCTGTCTGCCATTCATATTCTTTAGTTTTATTTTTATCCGGTATCTCATCACTTAAATAATGAAGCCATGAGTGCCACATTGGAGGCACTTTTGATCCATCATCAATGCCTTTATACACCACATATCTCTTATTACGCTTTAAATAATTCTTGTCACTACCTATGTAGTAGCCATTACCAAATTGGTCTGTCCCTACCTTTCGACAAAATAATTTAACCCAAAGTTTGTTAATTTGAAGCATCTTTAAGCATTCTCTTTGCAGTTTCTTTACCAACAACGGCTAGTTTATCAGCTATATTATTACCTTCATTATTAGCATGGCCTTTTACCCAACACCAAATGATATCGTGTTTCTTCATTTCATGCTGCAAATTTTGCCATAAATCAATGTTAGTCACTGGCTTATTGTCACTTTTTCGCCAATTATTTTTCTGCCAATTGTGTATCCATTCAGTTGCACCTTTTTGGAGATAGATACTGTCGGTGTAAAGCTTGACTCTGCAAGGTTTTTTCAAGTGTTGTAGAGCATAAATGGCAGCTGAAATTTCCATTTGATTATTTGTAGTTTCAAGCTGATAGCCAAAAATTTCTTTTTTTGTATCGTTAAAGATTAATAACGCCCCCCACCCACCAGGCCCAGGGTTTTTAGAACATGCACCATCAGTATAAATTTCAACAAAAGGCATAGTGCTCTTTCCAGTTTCAAATGATACAGCAGTATTTTTTAGACTCCGACTATGCTTACCTAGAGGCGCAGTATTCGTATCTTCATCTTTAAATTCAAGCATCTGATTTAAAACTGAAAAAGGCATAGTATCAGTAGACATATAAAACACTAAATCCTACTTATTTTTTTTACGAAACTTATCAATTGCAATAACTTCACCTGCTTTTTGCAACTTATCATTTGGAAAGCTTTTTTCTTTTGCAGATAATTTTGGTTTGATTTGCTTAATTTCTGTTTCATTATCTGAATCCGATTCAAATGTCTCAATTTCGAAATCAATATCTTCTTTATTTCTATTAAATTGCAAACTAAAGTTAGCTATAGGATCAATGAAACTTGTAAGAGCAGAAAAAGGAACCACAATAGTTTCTGGAAGCCCACCAAAGGCAATATTAACTGAGAATCTATCTTCCAGAACCCTTAAGTCTTTATACTGATATTGCAGCACAATGGTTATTTCTTTGGGATATCTCTGCCTAATGTTTCTTGATAACACCACCTCAGTATCGTCAGTCTTAAACGAAATATAAAAACTTTGCTCGCCAATTAATCCAGTTTCACAGGTATTATGCAGCACCTTCCTAACAATGCTAAGCATTGCTTCGTCTATTAATAATTGATAGTCAATTGACATATAATCTTATCACAAAAATAGTGGAGCTTTTCTGTTGCCAGGTAAGCCCCGAACCCCGTGGCTAGCTACAATTAAGCAGCAGCCGCAAGACGATTGTTATCGTTTGCATTTACTTTTTTTGATCCATTATTCAGCGGAATCATACTGGGTAAAAATTATTTCTTTATTAAGCACGTCGATCCTATTTCGCTCCCATAATACTTAAATGGTGGAAGCGCCGGGTACCGCCCCCGGGTCCGCAACCTCTATTCCAAACAACGTTTATCACCATAGCTACCTAAGTAGCAATTTCATTATAGGCTATATTCAGTAACGTTGTAAATAGAGGATAGGTTAATTATCGCATAATTTAGAGCAAAAAGTTTTTTCCTCATGTTGCTTAAGTTTTGGATGGACAAACATATTTTTTTTGATTATAAATTGCACTCACAAAAGGATCAGCAAAACTTATAATTTGCCTTATTAGTAGATTTCATTGATCTGGCCAGGTAGCTCAGTCGGTAGAGCAAAGGACTGAAAATCCTTGTGTCGGCGGTTCAATCCCGTCCCTGGCCACCATTTTTTCAAAAATAATTGATATGAATAAACTTCCTGTAAGATTAGTATTTTAGATCTATAGTTAGTCTCTCCGTCAAAACTCTAAATTTTTGATATAATTTCAAGAATTTCAAAAATAAATCACCGCACATTCATTTTTT
>NZ_JARJFB010000171.1:0-3165 GCF_034554655.1 Candidatus Megaera venefica | reverse complement strand
TCCATAATTATTTACCGTATAGTAGTTCTTTTAGAATTGAAAAATTAGAATTTATTTCTTCTTTTGTTTTGACATCTTTTAATATAGAAAAATAATTCTGAGTTAAAGCGTTTAATATAGTAGGATATATCGTAGGTCTATTTGCAAAACCGCTTAGTAATACCCCCCTATCTTGGGTTTTAATAATTTGAGATATTTGAAGGATACCTTCTCTTTGTTCGTTAGTTCCCTCTTTTCTATTGGGAATAAATACGGCTTTTTTTTGTAGCGATTCATTGATAGATAAGAACCAACCAACAACAATCTCTAAATCTGCTATATGAGGTTGAAAAGGTACAATAATTAAATCAGCTTCTCTTACGTATCTAATTAGACTTGAACCAGAAGTACCCGCAGTGTCTATAATGAGTAAATCTGCATTTTTTTCTGCGGCGCAAAACTCATACCCTTTGTCTCTGCATTTTTCTATCCAAGTATATATTGTCCTATTAGGGTCAGCGTCTAAAACACTCACTTTATAGTTCTGGTGTTCAAACCACTGACTTAGTAATGCTGATATTGTAGATTTACCTACTCCGCCTTTATCACCAGTAATCGCTATTGTTTTCATGCATGATCTTTCTATAATTTACGATACTGTACTATACAGAGCAATAATATACAACACAAAACTATACCGTACAGTTATGTATTATTACCTTGTCAAAAAGGTAGTAAGAAGTGTTCATATACTTATCATATTCTCAAATTCTTCTCTATTACGTACTCGTTTTTCAAGTTCACGAATACGATCCACCTCTTTCTTCTCTCTAAACTTACGCAAAGCCTCTGCGCTATCGTCTTCTATACCATTTAGGCTAGTATTTACTAACTCCAGAGGCGGCTTTTGCTCTTTTATAGTTTTTATAGGAACGAGGCTATTATCTTCTTTTATCTTATTTCTCGCAGGCTTAGGAAGTCTATTTTTTAGACCTCTCTGTATAGCTTCTTCTAACGGAGGAAAAATTCTTCTAGTACGCCTTAAAACATCAGGCTTTACACTTAAATATTCTGCCACTGCTCTTATTTCTCCTCTTTCTCTTGCTATTTTTTCTATCGGTACTAGATTGTATTCAATAAAATCTAATTGTAGATTTTTATCTTTTTTCATAAAAAAATGCTTTGTCCTATTGTTCTCACCCCTTTCTATCGCTTCTCTTAAAGTAGGGTACTTTTTTCTGTATTTTCTCAGAGTTACGTGATCAATGTTTAAGTACCTCGCTACGTCCTTTTTGTACCCAGTTTGCATTATTTCTTCAATTTTTTTTAAAGTATCCTCGGTTATTGGTCCTTTTTCATCATATATCTTTAGACCGCTTCTGATTGCAAGTTCTAACTTAGGCAACATTTTGCGATAAGTATTTAATGTTTCCGGGCATATCTTTAAATACTGAGCAGTCGCTTTTAATAAGCCTGTCTCGCTAACTATCTTTTCTATTATTTGTAATTTTTCTTTTGTAAATTTGTTAAATTTGCTGTCTTTATAGGTATTTAAACTTTTTTGTATCTCAATCTCTAATTTAGGAAGCTTTTTACGATATTGTCTCAATGTCGGTGAGGATATTTTTAAATACTTCTCTACAGCTTTTATTTCACCAGTTTTTTTTATAATCTTTTCTATTTCGTCTAACTTACTTTCAATTAAGTCAAAAGACATTTTTGTTGGATATTTGTTCATCCTTTATTCTACTCCATTATAAATTCTAATTTTTCAACCCCACAATAACCACCCACGGCATTAGCTCCTTGAAGTATCGTATTCAGTGAGTAAGCTGTTAAGTCTACTTTTTTTGCCATAAATATTTCGAATATTTTTCCATTTTTATACATAGTTTTAAGGTTTGATAGCAAATTATAAGCTGCATTAGTAGGTAAAGTATTTGCCAACTTCGCTTTCAACTGGTTTTCATCACTTCTGTGCGTTATTGCTTGTTGTTCAACCAGGTTTAGATAATTCTCTCGCTCTGCTTGAGTGGTGTGCTGAATTATCTCAGCTTCCGTTGCTCTAGTAAGTAGCTTAAAGGCAGAGTTAGCAGTTTTAATGGCATCTCTCCCCTCGTATCTGTAGACGATAGCCATATACGCCATAAACCTAGCTTTTGAGACGAAGCTATGTAATTGGAGTTTGGGTTTCCTGGACATATCCAGTAATATCTCGTTCATTGCATTCAAAGTAAAATCACGTCCCGAGGTAATTTGTAACTTAGCGCAATCCTCTTGGCTTAAAGGATAATGGTCGCCTAGACTTTTTTGTTGATCATATTGTTTGAATTTTGGTAAATAAACTCTTGCTTTGCGTTGAGCATTGGTCAGTTTCTTGCGTGAGTTAGCTAAAATCGTCTTTTTGGTAACTGTTTTTTTAGAATCTTTACAAAAACTAGATTCACAAGATCTATTTTTTATATATTTTTCATCCTTATTTATGGAAGTCGGAAGTCCACTTCCGAGTTTAACATCTTTGTAATATTTTGTTGAAAGACGAACATCTTGTATTTTTCTTTGCTCCCTAGATCCAATATCGACCATTTCGAGAACATTCTCGAAATGGTTTTTAGTAGATGCGTCTAACAGACTACGGCCTTGCCGAGTATAGGCAAACACATATACATTCTTCTTTAATGCTCCGTTTATCCGAGTAGCTTTCCTCCACCTACTTGAAAATATATGATTAATATTTTTGCGAACAGTACGTAGTTGCCTATCTGTTATGCCTAATTTTGCGCAGAGATAGTCCAAAGAAAAGTAAGCAAGTCCTAAAGGAGAACGTTTTATTAAGGTGCTGACAAGGGAAATGAGTTTTAGTTCCGTCTTCGTAAGTTTCTGACTTAGGTCATTGCTTCTGTGGATATTCTCCCATGCATTCTTGATAATAAGGAAAGCATTCTCTTCTTCCTCGGAATAATAGTCAATGTAGTAATCGTAAGCACTTGGGTATATAGCCCGTGGAGTTTCCTGTTGTAATGCTATCACTAAATATTACCATTTGTTGTGGTTATTATAATTTTTCTTAAATACCGACAACAAATAGCTTGACGAATAGGTTATACAATACTATTCTAAAACCATTGTCGGTGTTCAGTTTGGCAATAAAAAACTCTATTAACGTCGGCAAAACGTTTTAGAGTT
>NZ_JARJFB010000170.1:0-3184 GCF_034554655.1 Candidatus Megaera venefica | reverse complement strand
CTTCAGACACATCAAGATCTTGCTGCAAATATTCATAACCACAAAAATATTGCCAATAAATATTTTCCTTTAGCTCTTCCTCCGTAAACGAATCAGAACCGTTGTACATAGCTTGAAGCATTGATAGTGCTAGCATTACTCTATGATCTTTCTTATTTCTACCAAATTGCTTGATTTCAATGTTAGGCAATGCTCTGGCTTCAAGTTCAGACCAATTTACTAAATCCCTTAGTTTATATAACTTGTTTTTAGGATTTAGTTTTGTAGATAATTTCTCTTCAAATAACCTTTCTTGTTTTTGGAGAAAAGTAATATTTTCTATAGGCATAATTTTAAAATCCGTAAGCTTTATGCGGTAATTATACCATTTTCTTATGGATTTTGTAAGCTGTTTATGACATGAAACCCCTTGTTAATTCAGGCGGGGAGAGTTTTGACGGAGGGACTAACTAACCTGAACGTCATCCTGAGCTTAACTCAAGATAACAGACTTTCCATTCTGATTTTTCAAAAATATTCACTTTTTATATCAAACTCAGGTTAAAATAGGGACGCCAATTTAGCAAGTTTCGCCTGTGCTCACTGCAACCTAGGCTGAGATGCTTGCTCTAAAATTAACTATCCCTACTTCAAGTTAATTTACTATATTAGTTCTTTACGTTCGAGAGGATGAAAGTTTTTTAAAGTTTTCTTCAGATGATTTGTCTGAACATGGGTATATATCTGAGTTGTGCTTATATCAGAGTGACCAAGTAGTTCTTGGATCACTCGTAAATCTGCTCCACCTTCAAGCAAGTGACTGGCAAAACTATGCCTCAGGACGTGTGGTGATACGTTTGTTGGATCCAATCCAGATTGGATAGCTGCTTTTTTTAGAAGTTGTGCAAAATTTTGGCGTGTCATATGGCCAGAGCTAGAACTGCTGGAAAAGAAAAAAGTGTTTGCTTTTAATGATTTGCCGCGGCAAAATTCTTCTCTTATTTTTAAGTAATTCTCAATAGCTGTTTTAGCTTTATCATTAATTACAACCATCCGCTCTTTACCGCCTTTTCCCTTCACAGCAAATGATTTTCTGACTTGTAGTGAGCCACCGCCACTTACCATATCCACTAGTTTTAACGAGATCAGCTCGCTCACTCTAAGGCCACTTGCATAAATAAGGTGGATCATTGCATTAAGACGCACCACTTCTATTGATTCAGTGTTATCGTAAAAATTGAGTAATGTTCTGATTTGTTCCACAGACATTACGCTAGGGAGTTTATTTTGGTATTTTGGTAAATCTACAATTAGTACTGGATTATATTCAGCATAATGTTCACTGATTAGGAAGTTGTAGTAATTCTTTAATGTTGATATTTTTCGATTTATAGAACGAGGTAAAATTCCATTATTACTTAGCAGGTTTATGTATCGTTCAATATTATCTGAAGTAACTTTTAGTTCTTCTGTTTTTATTTTTTGTAAAAAAACTTTAAAATCTAATAAATCTCGTTTGTAACTTATTAGCGTATTCTCGGCAATTCCTCTTTCTGCCAAGGCCATTTCTAAGAATTGTTCGATATATTGCATTTTTAATAATTCGCTCGAATTAGTTCTAAGTTCCAATATATATGTATCAAGATAAGTGGAGGCCAGAGCCGGAATCGAACCGGCGATAGAGGATTTGCAGTCCACGGCATTACCATTTTGCTACCTGGCCAAACTACCATAACAATCCAAACGATTGCTGCTAAATAGTTCCATAGTGTTTGTAGTCAAATTTTATAAAAAAAGCAATAAGAAATTGGTATTATAAACCTTATCATGCAGCTCTATTAAAATATTGGATTTCTTTGTAGCCCAATTTTCTTGCACTAACAAAAGCTGAATAATCATCATAGGCATTAACAATTACCCCACCTATTTTATCAGGAAATTCTTGCCGCAGAGTTTTGAAAATATAATCAATCACTCGCATTCCATAATATCTAGTACTACCTTGCGGATTAGTGAGTATAATTTTTGTTCTAGCTGTCGATAAAAAATTTCTGGCTTTTTCTAGATTTTCTACTTCATATAGCATAAGTTTCTCCTTATAAACTTCTTAATATATTAGTTACAACTCCCCAAATGTGAACCTCCGAATTCTCTAAAATGGGTATTGGATCAAAGTTAGGATTCTCTGGGAGTAAATAAGGTTTTTTATCAATATAACCAAGACGTTTTACGGTCAACATACCATCAAGCGCTGCAACAACAATTTTTCCTTCAACTGGAGTGATGCTGCTATCCACAAGTAATTTATCTCCCTCATAAATTCCGGCATCTATCATCGATAGACCAGTTACCTTGACACAGAAAGTAGTATGTGGATTTTTTATAAGTAAGCTATTCATATCAAGCATTTCTTCAACATGATCTTCTGCTATGGAAGGGGATCCTGCTTCAACCATCGAACTAAAAAATGGTACTTTGTAGCCACCGTTTAATGAGTAGTCTTTTATGTCTTCAACTAAATAGTCCGGAACCCGAACTGCTTTTGTTGATGTGCCATAGCGACCTTGTCCCTTTGGTCGCCCAGCTCCTATTCTTTTTCCACCATGATTCATAATTTTACTCCTAAAAAAGTTTTTTACTTGAAAACTGTACATTTATTTTATATCATAAATTTAGAGTCAATGCCAAATAAAAAAATAGGTTTATTAAATGATAATATCAAAAAATTCTTGGATACGTAAAGAGCCATCAGAAAACTGGAGTTTAAGATTACAAAGAATATCCTATTATTTAGTTAGTAGCCAATATAAGGTTAAATTAGGCTATTTATTCCATATATTAGGTAAATACAAAGCAATAGTAGCTTTGGCATTTTTGTTAATATTCCAATTCTCATTGTATGACTACAACTATACTGAGTATGTTAATCTGATTCTATTGGAAATTTAGAAGTAGAATAAAGGGATCTGTAAATACAGGATTTTGAACCTTAGAATTAGCTATTTTTAGTCATAGATATAGAACAATCTTTTAATAAATTGTACTTGTTCTAAAATAGAAAGTCTTAGGTAATGAGTTTGCTTTTTAATCATCAGTCGGGTCTGTCCATCTAAGTGTGTAAATTCCTTAGTCTCTCCGTCAAAACTCTAAATTTTTGATATAATTTCAAGAATTTCAAAAATAAATCACCGCACATTCATTTTTT
>NZ_JARJFB010000169.1:0-3209 GCF_034554655.1 Candidatus Megaera venefica | reverse complement strand
CATATAATCAGGATGCAATTGCTAAATTGATCATAGATAAAATATCACCTGAATTATTGTCTGTATTACTACAACTAGGGAACAGAAGGGGAGATAGCCTACTTCATTTGGCAGTTACATATAATCAGGATGCAATTGCTAAATTGATCATAGATAAAATATCACCTGAATTATTGTCTGTATTACTACAACTACAGAACAGAGAGGGAGCTAATTTACTTAGCGTCTTAGCTAAGCACAACCAATGGGAAATAATGATTGAAACCCAATTGGAGCTGATTGAATCAATAATGGATAAAATTCCAGCTGATTTATTGCCTGCAATACTACAAATACAGGACAACTATGGAAACACTGTACTACACGTGGCAATTAGCAGCGGGAATGAGAAAATAATTGAATCAATAATGGATAAAATTCCAGCTGATTTATTGCCTGCATTACTACAAATACAGGGCAAGTATGTAAACACTGTACTACACGTGGCAATTAGAAGCGGGAATGAGAAAATAATTAAATCAATAATAGATAAAATTCCAGCTGATTTATTGCCTGCATTACTACAAATACAGGACAAAGATGGAAATACTTTACTTAACCTCTTAGTTGAAGACAAATGGGAAATTAATCAAGACAAATGGGAAATGATTGAATCAATAATGGATAAATTTCCAGCTGATTTATTGCCTACATTCCTACAAATACGGACCAGAGATGGACATAATTTACTTAGCCTCATGGTTAGGCAAAACAAATGGGAAATGATTAAATCAATAATGGATAAAATTCCAGCTGATTTATTGCCTGACTTCCTGTCTGAATTATCAATAATTGCAATCGGTATAAAGTCTCCAACTTCTCTCAATATGCTAGAGGAGGCACTAAACTATACTATTCATTCAGAAACAAAATTTTTTAATATTAATTCAATAAGCGTTGATGGTGAGCGAATAATTGATATAGCTCAAAAGCTTTATACTCATACACAAAAACCATCCGTGTTAAAACTTATTAATGATTTACGAATAGCTGGTTCTGTAGAACCTAAGGAAAAGATAGTATGGAAAGAAGCAATAGAAGAAAATATTAATTTAAAAGAATTAGATTCTTCAATAGAAAATAAAAAGATTACACGTAAAGTTTTAACAAGGCTAGATGGATATAATTTATTAGAAGAGCAAATAGATAATAATATTAACTGGCTTAAGGCGAAAGGCATTGATAATTGTGTAAATACAGAGTGGACTCACGGAATAATCTTTACCGTGCCTCAAATAATCGATAAATTATCTGAGGATAATATGCGTCAGGTCGACGATCGTCTTGGAGTTAATTGGGATTTCAAGAAAGTGCTAGCAACCATAATCTATATTGCTAGAATATCTGACGACCAAAGTATGTCAGATAATCTAATTGGTACTTTATCCGAGTTAAACATGTGTGACTTAGGAAAATTAATGCATTTAGTTTATGTTGTACAAACTAAATTCATTAACGATATGGAAGCAGCGCAAAAATCAATAGAGTACTCAGAGAATGAAATAAGCTTTTTATTCCAAAATACATTTGATGGACTAAAAAATGAATTAGGTGGTGATGAGAACAAAATAGCACAAGCCATAAAAACGTGGGTATTGGAATTAACTGACGATGCAGTTGCTAGAAAGGCTCCAGAACAATGGAGTTTTACTACACTTAAAGTTCATGGATTATTTAATAGCGGATTAATAGTACTAATTAATAATAAGAATCTTAATTACGATAGTAGCCATTTTATATTTTTGCGAAATAATGTAATAGAACCAATGATAGATAGTATTACAACATCCCAAGCGATTGAATTGAGTGGTATTATAAATGAGTGGCATAAATTATATATACATAGTAAAAATTTATATTTTCAACAGGAATTTGACAAGATTGTCGAAGCGCCTGACTCGATGGAAGGTGTTTTTGAAAACTTTACTTTATCCCCTCACTCTTATTATGGCGTTTTAAAAGGCATAGATCTTAATGTTTTTGCTAAATTTTATAAAAAATTATTAGATAAAGGAGATGAATATGCAAAAAACTTTATAAAAATTGCACAAGAATATGAATTTTTAAATCCAGAGCAAATTCATGCAGTGCAGGTAAGCTCAGAGGAGCCTAGCTTATTTGATGGCGATATAGCTATTGCTATGCAAGCTTCTAGGAGCTTTGCGAGAGAAGATAAGAAAAAAGATGAAGAAAAAAAGGATGGAGGGAAGGAGCGCGATGATGCTATAACAACTTACCTCTTTACTGCTGCTGATGAGCACAATGATGATTCTATTCACCCTGCCGGCGCTACTGTAATTGGTGATCTTGATTGAGAGCACCCGTCACTATAGAGCAAAGCAATATAGTCTTGGTTAAAAAACTTTCTTAATATTAGGGTAGGGTATTTTCCAACAAAAGGAGATAAAGTAGCGCAGAGAGGTTGCTATAACTCAGTATTTATATAGCGAGATTTTATGATTTTACCAAATTCTTTTAGAGCTTGGTAAAGCTTATGCTGCTTTGAGTATGAGTTTAGTCTTGATAATAACTGTGAAAGGTTGGTTTATCGATAGGCAAAAATACCCACCATATACAGTGCTGTATCATTCTGGGGGTGGAATGGGAATGCATTCTTTGGTTGCCTATATTCCAGAAGAGAAAATTGGAATCGTTATATTAACAAATACTTGGGGTAATAAAGTTCCTGAAGTATTATATCAAAGATTTTTTGATCTCTACTTAGTCCCTCCGTCAAAACTCTCCCCGCCTGAATTAACAAGGGGTTTCATGTCATAAACAGCTTACAAAATCCATAAGAAAATGGTATAATTACCGCATAAAGCTTACGGATTTTAAAATTATGCCTATAGAAAATATTACTTTTCTCCAAAAACAAGAAAGGTTATTTGAAGAGAAATTATCTACAAAACTAAATCCTAAAAACAAGTTATATAAACTAAGGGATTTAGTAAATTGGTCTGAACTTGAAGCCAGAGCATTGCCTAACATTGAAATCAAGCAATTTGGTAGAAATAAGAAAGATCATAGAGTAATGCTAGCACTATCAATGCTTCAAGCTATGTACAACGGTTCTGATTCGTTTACGGAGGAAGAGCTAAAGGAAAATATTTATTGGCAATATTTTTGTGGTTATGAATATTTGCAGCAAGATCTTGATGTGTCTGAAG
>NZ_JARJFB010000168.1:0-3276 GCF_034554655.1 Candidatus Megaera venefica | reverse complement strand
GGCCTGCCTTGCCAAGCTTTAACATCGTCCATGACATCATCAGTAATTCTACTAACAAGGCTTTCGCTAATGTCAGCCCCGTATAGTTCCTGAATCTGAAGTTTAATATCTGATAGACTCATTCCTTTGGCGTATAAGGATAGAATTTTTTGATCTAAACCTTCAATTCTTGTTTTTCTTTTGGGAATGATTGCAGGTTCAAACTCAGCATCTCTATCCCTTGGAACGTCTATTGTAATAAGGCCATTATCAGTGATTAGATTCTTTTGAGATACACCGTTACGGGCGTTATTAGAAGTGATAATACGATCGTATCTGTCATAACCTAGATGATTATTCATCTCTGCCTGTAAAGCTTTTTCCACAAGACGTTTTGTTAGTTGTTTCAATAACCCGCCTTTGCTTAAAACATTCGATAGATCTACTTCTTTACTTACCAGTAAATCTATCGCTGCGGATATAGCTTCATTATTCTTATTATTGATAGTGTTTTTAGTCATATTTTATTCCTCTTAGTTATATTAATTGATTATATAACCTATAAGGAATTTACACACTTAGATGGACAGACCCTTTCGATATCCGATTTTGGGATTGCCAATTCTTCTGCCAGGTATTCTATGATTTCCTTATTGGCCTTGCCTTTTTCAGGAGGAGACTTAATAGATAGTTTTAAATATTCTTTATCATTAATAATTATCCAACCATCTACAGAACTTTGTTTTGCTCCAGCTCTAACTTTTAGCAGAATCTTTTTTTGCTTTCTTGACTGAATGCTATCGAATATTTCTTTCACTTGAGGTATATAATCATTTAGATTGAATTAGCATAAATGACTATATTAGTTGCAAATTTGTATTCGCCATACTATAATATTCATGCTTGTTGATAAATTTATTTCGTAATTATAATGAAGCAAAAGATAAAGGTTTTTATACTTATATCTCTTATTCTCAGTTCAATTCAAGCGTTTGCAGCAGTAGACCGTGAAATACTAGAGTCAAAGAAGTGCTCTAGCATGTTTTCTTATTTTGAGAATCGATATAACTTGCCAAAAGATATCCTACATTCGATTTCTTTACAAGAAACTAGGAAACCTCATTCCCGGCACAAGATCGGTGTCGTTTGGCCTTGGACAATAAATGTTGAAGGCAAAGGATTTCATTTTAAAACAAAACGAGATGCTATAAGATTTGTGAAAGATCAAATGACAGCTGGTAAAGAAAGCATCGACGTTGGTTGTATGCAAATTAATTTAAAATATCACCCAGATGCTTTTACATCTCTTGATCAAGCATTTTCACCAAGAAGAAATATAGCTTATGCAGCTCAGTTATTAAGAGAACATTATTCTAGACTTGGCAATTGGAATAAAGCGGTAGGTCATTACCATTCAAGCACTTATGACAGGGCTAGTACTTATCAGGCTAGTGTTAATAAAATAAACAATAAGATGGTAACTTATAAACAAGACCTTAATCGCTACGCATACGGTAAAGAATACCGAGAATCACCTAATTCTACTAATAGTAAAAATAGAAATATGAGGTCGAAATATCTTGGTATGAGTAAAGTTGAAGTGAGAGTTGGCAGAATCAAAAATAGCGATTTGTTCCGCAAAGTTCAATAATAGCCATGTTTAGCACGCGCACGATAGAACGTAACCGTGAAAAATCTAGAAAAAACTTATACAAATCACCTTTTCATAAATTTATATGCGAAGATTTGCTAGATCGTCTTGAACCTGTAGACCGCAAATTTAATAATATATTACTAATTAACCCACTTCTTGAAGACTTATTTGTCAAAACTTTGACTCAAAGATATCCTAATCATAAACTAGCTATCATTGAATTAACCCAGCAAATAAAGTTGATTCAGCAAAAATTTGATTTGATAGTTTTCCCTTTTGGCTTGCACTGGATATCAAATGTTCAGGGGTTTTTAAAACTGGTATCTGAAATTCTTGAACCCAATGGAATCTTTATTTGTAATTTTCCCGGTGGGGGCACGTTGTCCAATTTACGCCGAAAATTAATAGATCTTGAGTCTCAAACTTCAGGACTGCATGTTCCCCATATTTCACCCTTTATTCAGTTTGAGCATATGACGCCCTTGCTAGGACAAGCTGGATTTACAGAGAATATTATCGACATGGAATCTCTTGAACTTGAATACCAGAACCCTTTATCACTTATAAAAGCAGTAAAAGCTGCTGGTGAGTCAAACAGCCTTAAAGACGGGATTTCTTACTCTATAACAAAAAAAATGTACGGAGAACTTAAAATCACTCAAGACAAACCATTTACAGACTACGTGAATTTAATAAGTTTTATTTCGAGTAGAACAAAACGAAGCATAACACTACTGAAAGAGCATTTTAATCCGACTGACACGCTTTAATATTAAAAATTCAAATCATATTTATAACCCAGATATTTATACACAACCGTTAGAAAAATTCTTAATGTTATATCAAATCAATGGTTCGTTTATTTAAATGTAATTAGTGTTATTAGAAAATATTAATTCAGCTGTACTTGGTGTATCTTTATCAACTAAAAACCATGCTGGCTACGTCATAGAAACTAATAAAGAACTTCTCAATTACTATCCGGCTTCAAGTAATTGCGTTTCAATTGAAAAGTAACTGAAAGTTGACATTATAGCGCTGTATTTAGTACTATAGGCTGAAGACATTTGGATGATTAGAAAGCTAAAGAGGTAAATGATGATTTCACACATTGGAGTTTACGTAAAGAATATAAAAGACAGTGAAAAATTTTACACTCCATTGCTAGAAGTCATAGGCTGGAGTATAATATTTAGCAATGATCTTTGTATTGCTTACGGCAAGAATGGCGTACCGTTTTTTGAAATTTATGCTGATAAACCAGCCTCATCACCAGTGCATATAGCATTTGAATGTAATTCAAGTGCAGAAGTCGAGGCTTTTTATCATAAAGCCATTAAATTAAATGCTACAGATAATGGAAAACCTGGGTATAGAGAATATTTCCCGGGTTATTATGCTTGCTTTATTATCGATCCAAATAATCACAATCTAGAGGGATTATATTTTGAGAAGACAGGATAATTATAGAACATAATTTATTACTACTTCTCTGTCCCCTTTTGATCCTCTAAGCCCCTAATAAATCTAAGAAAAATCAGCTCTCCTAAAAAAGCATTTTACAAACCTATTGAAATTAAAAACTGAAGAATTATATAAATAACATGGTGAATTCAGAGGTACAAGGTGCGTAAGCTATAGAT
>NZ_JARJFB010000167.1:0-3415 GCF_034554655.1 Candidatus Megaera venefica | reverse complement strand
TGATAGTACAGCCTTTTCTCATGGAGAAATGCTTAATTACTCTAACATAGCTAGAGATGTAGGGATAGATTCAAAAACTGTAAAAGAATATTATCAAATTCTAGTAGATACTTTAGTGGGTTATTTAATATATCCGTATACTAAAAAAGTATCGCGTAATATTATTTCTCACACCCCAAAATTTTATTATTTTGATGTTGGAATTGCTAATAGAATCAGCAAAAGAAAACTTGAAACGCTGGGTGGTGCGGAAGCCGGAAGATCACTTGAGCACTATATTTTAATGGAATTAGTGGCTTTTATTAATCTTACTGATTCAGACTACAACTTATATTATTGGCGAACCAATACAAAACTAGAAGTAGATTTCATATTGGCTTATCATACTTCTTCACCTATTCCAATCGAAGTTAAAATCTCTAAGTTGGTTCATAAGTCCGAACTAGTGGGCATAAAATCTTTCATGGAAGAGCATAAAGTAAACAAAGGGTATATTGTATGTTTGGAAACTCATATAAGAAAAATACAAGTAAATGACGACAAAGAAATAATGATAATGCCAGTTAAAGAGTTTTTAGAATATCTTTGGCAAGGAAATTGGCAATAAGGATTAGAGGATTCGAGTGCCAAAAATAGAGGCAAGATCCACGTAGGCAAGCAAATAAGAACGCACAAGTTTTGACTCACAGAATTATCCACAGTATTTGTGCATGTAAGTATGATTCTATGTCACCTGCGTCAGAAATATCTCCTGTATGGATTACTAAATCCGGTCTTATGGCCAAACAATTAATGTGCTCTACAACGGATTGAAGTCTTTTTGCTGTATTTGATTGTGATAAACCCATCCAGTGTTTATCTTTAGCAACTATATGGGTATCGGTTATTTGTGCTATTAATATATCTTTGTTCATGGATTGCTATTCATTGTGTTTTTTCTTCTTTTATGCACAAATATAGTGGATAATTCTGTGAATCAAAGCCCACTTCTTTTTGCTTGTTTGACTCTGTTGCTCTTGCCTCAATTTTTAGCGTACCCAGTTTTCTAACTTTAAATTCTGTATCCTACTAAATTCAGACTCTTTGTTTGTTACCAAAATTGCCTGCTCACAAACTGCATGACTTGCTATTAATAAATCATTATTACCTATAATTGCCCCTTTTTTCTTTAACTCTGCCCTAATCTCCCCATAAAAAAAGCCCAGCTTGCTGAGAAATCTAGCACTTCTAGTTTGCTTAAAACATTATCAAGATTAATTTGATTTTGTTCTTTATGAACGCTATTAGCGACTCCGTACTGTAACTCTGCTAAAACCATGGAGGAAATTGCGATAATATGTTTTTGCTGTTCTAATAATTCTAGTTTCTTTATATAAGAAGCTGGTTTCTTATTGATCATATATATACATATATTGGTATCTAACATATATATCATTTAAAATACTCCCGGCTTTCTTGAGGTGGTAAATCTTTTCTTCCATCTGAAAAGAAGTCATCTGTTGGATTTATTTTTTGAAATAGGTCGCTCCAAGATTTACTTATTGGCTGTAAAACTATTCCTCTACCCAAAGGAACAATACTTACCTCCTTGCCTTCAAATCTAAAGGCTTTTGGTAATCTAACCGCTTGGCTTTTACCCGTCATAAAGATTTTTGCTTTATTCATAAATCCCCCCATTAAGTATATATTGTTTAGTATGTACTATTAGTAAAAAAGATAATAGTTGTTTTTTTTCAGCACTCAAAACCTCTAATTCTTATGCCCATTGCACCAGCAGTTTGTTCAATTGCTTGTTCGTAGTTCCTCTCGATCCAATCTTTGATAAACTCACTTGAGGCTTTTAAGTTTATTTCTTTTTCTTTTTTATCCTCAGTTGCTTCAAGCTTGCTAAACCAACTCGTGTCTATTGCCTCGCCATATATTCCTATTAGAGAGCTACGCACCCTACCCCATAAAGTATTTGGTAATTGCTGCATATTTTGTTTTGTTTTATCAGAGCTTTTGTTCTTGTTTGCTACATTTTGCATAATAAATTCAATTTTTTGGATTGGGTTATATTCCCCATTTTCAAATTTCTCATGTGTTGCTTTTACTTGCGATAATACTTGCTCAAGCTCTCTTTGCGATAATTGCACAGCTTTATGCAAATATATTTTTGCTATATCACCCTCTATAGCAATTGATATATAGGCTTTAAGTAAATTATAGGCTTTTGCTGCTTCCAGCACGCAAGCTAGTTTTTTCTTTAAATGCCACTCAGGTGATACTTGAGCTGAATATTCAATTTCAGTTAAATAGTTTTCGATTTCTTCTGCTCTACTCTCCTCGGAACTCTGGTTTGCTTTAATTTTGAAATTCTCATTACTAGTTTTTACAGCATCCCGCATTTCGTAGCGTAGCGCTGTACTCATGTAACTTAAGAAACCTTTTCTACTGTTGAAAAGCCTATCTGTTAGACGTTTAGACATATCACTTAATATTTCGTTCATCGCATTTAAGCTAAAATCACGACCTGATAGGCTTTGCAGCTGGCTACAATCGGTGGCATTTAATGGGTAGAAGTCTTTTAAGTTCCTTGGTTTAGCACAAATGCTTTGGTTTTTAACTTGATTAAAAGAAGATTGGTTGTCAGAACTTAATTTGTTATTAGTATCGAATAAATTTTGCAATGCTAGTGCGTTATTATTTTTTTCTTCTAAAATTAAGTTTTTTTCTAAGAAACTAGATTCTGATTGAGCTTTGTTAGAAGCGTAAATCATAGATCTATCTTTTTTAATCTTATTCTTATTACTTATATGATGGTTGCACTTGTGCAGAGATGGGGTGGAATTTGAGCTATAAGGACTCATAGGTGAATTAACATGAAAATCATTAGACGATAAGTCGCGTCCTACCCTAATATCAAGCCGAGAATCAGAAAAACAAGAATTAAAAAACTCCGGATCAAGAGTAATAAAAATTCTATTAACCCTGATGCCTTGAGCTAATTCAATATTTTTAACAGTTCTTTTTAAAACACTCTGCTCTTCTAGTCTAACAAATGATCTTCTAACCCGGTCTTTTCTAAAACCGAATTTATTTTCAAAATAATCATAGGAGACACAAAGAGAATTACCAATAAATTTAGGAGAATTGTCACCGTACTGATCCGATGTGCCATTACGATACCAAGCAAGGACATCAGCAAGATTAGTAATTGAGACGAGGTCAGGATTACCATCTTCGTCACAAAATCTTTTGTACCATTGATGAGGCACAATATTGCCCGAAAGTAGATATTTCTTATCACCATTGCATTGCTTAGTTGCAACAGAGTGTGTGTTTATACTCATAATCCTAGTTTTCTCCACAAACGTATGGTAGTAAGATAAGCAGGTATAGTATAAATTTAAATGAAACCACCTATTACAT
The DNA here is from genome assembly GCF_034554655.1 of Candidatus Megaera venefica. Lineage (NCBI taxonomy): Bacteria > Pseudomonadati > Pseudomonadota > Alphaproteobacteria > Rickettsiales > Rickettsiaceae > Candidatus Megaera > Candidatus Megaera venefica. The sequence goes on along the minus strand of NZ_JARJFB010000167.1, from coordinate 4 downwards.
ACAG
>NZ_JARJFB010000166.1:0-3419 GCF_034554655.1 Candidatus Megaera venefica | reverse complement strand
TATTATCAATAAGTTATTAATTTGTCGATAGGTCTACAAAGGTACAAGAAATCCCATTTTAGGGAAAGTTTCTTAGTTTTATCATGGAAAATAAACACTTTCCCTAATAAGTTCTTTTTCGGTAAAGTTTAGATTCTTGTCTCTTTGAAATCAAGGGCTGTAGTCGTTTTTTTCCATTGCTAATTTAATCTTTTATGGGAAAGTTTTTTGGTTGAATCGCAAGTCTAGTGCTCTACAAGCCTTATGGGATATAGAGTTTTCTCTTATGTTACATTTACGCAGGAATGTGGTTAATACCCTCAATATAAATACTACTCATAGTACTTATTTAACATTATTAGGAGGTCGTATGACACACCCATTATTACCAGAGGCTGGTTTTATCCGCCTATCTACCGTTCTACAAATTATTCCATTATCTAAATCCACTTGGCGAGCTGGTGTAAAGTCGGGTCGTTTTCCTAAACCAATAATATTAGGGGAGCGCTCTATTGCTTGGCGCGTAGAAGACATTCGTAGATTTATAGAGAGTGATGGTGAATATCACTCTCATACAACTTCTGATTAATTTAGGATAGGGGACAAAAGAAATAAATGCACTTTTTAATCTCAATAGAAAAAAGGTGTTTACCTGTTGTAAGCCAGAGTAAACACCATCTCAATTATAAAAAAACTAAGCAGTAAAAATTATGAAAAAAAACAACATTCAGAATAAAAATTCTACTGATGATTTTACAGGGAATAGCACTGAGACTCAAGAAAAAATTGATAATCATTCTGTATCAAGCAAAGCAAAAATTGATAAACGTACCTTTAAAGCTTCTAAGGTAGAACGAATACTGGAACTATATTCAGCTTCAACCCTTTCGTGGAAGGAATGGATAGAGGTTGGTATGGCATTACACCATTATCACGAAGGAAAAGAGGACGGGCTTTTTATGTGGGATAGATGGTCTGCATTAGATGCACGTGATAACCAATATAATGCCGAAGAAATAAAAAAAGCTTATGCTAGTTTTAAAGAAATAGATAACCCAATTACAATGGCCACTATTGAGCTGCGGGTTGCCAAGAGTGAGTTAAATCAAATTAGTGATGTCATCTTTCAAAAGTTAATTGGGGGGTATGAATTTATTTTAAGCAATCATACTTTATACGTGTTGGTAGAAAAAAAAGATGATATGGGAGTTAAGCGTATAGTTCCAATGCGTGTGTGTGATTATATAGAACTCAAAGGACAAGGTAATAATAGTAACGGTCAGCATTGTTTTATCATGGAAATATTAGATAGGTACAAAGTACGCAAAGAAATATTTGTTCCATTGTCCGCAAAGACTGATGTACTAAAACAAGTATTACTGGATGCTGGGTTGACATTTAATCCAACGCATTTTCCACTCTTAGTCAATTATATTCTTGCCAACAAGACTGATGTTAATGTTTCCATCGTGTATAGGCTGGGTTGGAATACTGACGTGAGTAGTTATAATTTGATGACGCAAGATGAGTTAAAGACCTTCCACAGGGATAAAGCAGAGGTTCAGAAAAAAAATATACTGGAATTCAGAATGAAGGAGAATGAAGTTTTACAAAATGAAGGATCATTAGAAAATTGGCAGGACAATGTAGCTAAGTGGGCAAATAAGAATTCAAATTTGATTTTTGCTCTATGTACTGCATTTGCTCCAATATATCTTACACCGTTAAACAGAGATGGCGTTATCATGCATTTCTTTGGGAAAAGAACTATAGGAAAAAGTGTGATGCTCGGAGCTGCGGGATCTGTTTGGGGGAATTATGGAAAAGGTTATATTCCATGGAACGGTACATCTAACGGAATTGAGAATTTAGGGCTACAAAAGAATGACGCCTTACTATGCCTAGATGAATTGACAAGCTTGCACGGTAAACAGGCAATAGCAACATCACCCTATTTGATAATAGGTGGAGAAAGTAAAAATAGAGCTGATAGTAGAGGAGAAGGTTTTGGTAATAGAGCTAGTAAAAACTGGAAAACGTTAGTACTTAGTACTGGCGAGACGACCTTTTTAGCCAAAATGGCTAGTGTTGACGAAGAAATCAAAGGAGGGCAAACAGTTAGGTTTATAGATATTCCCGCACACTTGTCAGAAGAATTTGGAATCTTTGAGTGTCTGCACGAACTTGCCACGCCAAAACAATTAGCACTAAAGATACATGATGCCTGCTCTAAATACAAAGGTACAGCGATTCAGGAATTCTTAAAGTTCAATTTTATAGATAACCATTTTGATGAAATATTAGACAAGGTAGTCATTATGAAAGAAAAATGGCTAAAAGAAAATATGCCAATAAACGCTACCGCACAGGTTGGTCGTGTTGCTGAAGTATTTGGCATAATAGCAGCGGCTGGAGAAGTCGCCATTGCTAGTGGTGTATTGCCGCAGAGGTATGGTTTTACTAAAGGAGCAGGATTTCGGAACGTTACAGAAATGTTTACTCGTTGGTTAGAGGAGTTGGGGGATTACACTATATCGGCAGAAGTAAAAATAGTAAAACAAAGACTCATTAAATTCTTTTATGATAATCATGCTAATAACTTTTATCGAAAGGAGGATAAAATAGATAATGATGATGCACAAGATTTTAGAAGAAGATACACTCAACAACAAAATAAATGTGTTGGTATTGTATCACCTAAACCTGTAGAGCAAGAGGTTCGTTATTCCGCAATAGATCAAACTGATTATTATGTTTTTAAGCATTTTCTAGAAATCGAGGCCTTTAATGGATTAAATGAAAAAGACTGTATAAAGATTATAAAAGAGCAGGGGTATATAGCCCCATACAAAGAGAAGAAGACAAACGGAAGTCTTACCAATCGTACGCTGCATACTGTGTATTACGGGAGAACGAAAACCCGTGTGAAGTGTTATAAACTAGATTTGGAGAAAATAGGTATATCAGATAAACTAGATGGCATTTACACAGATAATAAAATACAAGAGGGGGAGCAAATTATCTCCACAATCCCGCTGATAGCTAACTATGACGAAGAAGAGAGGCTAGCGATAGAGTCGGCTGCGCAAAAATACATGTCATAAGCGTCACCTCTAACTTTGGTTTCCGCTTTTCTGGTTTAGATGTCCAAAAATTTGGGCGTGGAAACGAAAAGCGGAAACGGCTGTATCCCATATTAAGTCTCTCCGTCAAAACTCTAAATTTTTGATATAATTTCAAGAATTTCAAAAATAAATCACCGCACATTCATTTTTTGAGCTATTTTTTTGCCAAGAAGGTAAAATTTTGGTGTTAGGATGCCAAAAACTCAGAATTTACTCATGATTTGCCTTAGGCAAAGTTAATTGCTTAAATTATTCAAATTTCATGGATAAATTATTATGCTGTGGATTCTTTTAGAATGTTTCCGATTCTACGCA
>NZ_JARJFB010000165.1:0-3467 GCF_034554655.1 Candidatus Megaera venefica | reverse complement strand
GTTATTTATGTTGTACTTGGGAAATGAATTTGGTAAATATGGTTTTGGAATAGCAGAATTAGAGGAAAAAGAATTACGATGAAATTTAAAAAACTAGGTAAAATTTTTGATCCTTCCGATTCTTTTTTACTGAAAAATGACTTTGTTGGGTTTGCCCAATCACCACAAGCTTTGGTTTTTGATGATTTTATAAGAATTTACTTCTCAATAAGAAAAAAATCTAATAATGGTAAATTTTTAAGTCACATTCAATTTATAGATGTTACCAAAAATCTAGAGAAAATAATTAATTACTCACAAAATGAGGTAATTAAATTAGGAATGCCTGGTACATTCGATGAGCACGGTATCTTTCCGTTTAATGTAATAAGATTAGATAATATAGTTTATGGATACATAAGTGGGTGGACAAGAAGAGTGTCTGTTTCAGTAGACACCGGAATTGGTCTGTCGGTAAGTCATGACAATGGTACAACTTTTCAGAGAATTGCTGATGGACCTATCCTTAGCTCTTCTTTGTATGAACCATTTTTGGTAGGAGACCCATTTGTTCAAATGTATGAAGGTATTTTTCACATGTGGTATATTTTTGGTACTGAATGGAAAAAAGACCCCACTAATAATGGTTATGAACGTGTTTACAAAATTGGACACTGCACTTCTTTGGATGGCATAAATTGGCATAAACAAGGTAAACCAATTATAAAAGATAATTATGAAAATGAATGCCAAGCATTGCCCTCAGTAATAAAAATAAATGATATTTATCATATGTATTTCTGTTATAGACAACCATTTAACTTTAGAACAGATAAGGAGATGGGCTATCGTATTGGGTATGCTTATTCACAGGATCTACTAACTTGGATAAGAGATGATTCAAAAGCAGGAATTACAATCTCGGATTCTGGATGGGATTCCGAAATGATGTGCTACCCACATATTTTTAAATGTGACGAAGAGATTTATCTGCTATATAATGGCAATGAATTCGGCAAATATGGCTTTGGCGCAGCACGTTTAGAAAATTATGGAACCCCTTATTTATAAGAGAAAAGTAGCTAGTACTTCCGATATATATGAACATTTGAAAAAATGTTCTAAACACCATGTTCCAGCGTTGGATACTAGAGTAGATATCCAAAATTATGCCAAGAAACTTTTTGACTATGCACAGACTTTTGAGTGCTGGAATAGTGGCGATTTAGTTGGGCTGTTAGCAATCTATTGCAATGACAAAAATTATAATTCCAGTTTTATTTCCAATCTGAGTGTAATCTCTAGCCACTATAAACAAAATATTGCTTCTCAATTGCTTGAGAGATGTATAGAATACACAAAAATACTAGGATTTGATTCAATTAATTTAGAAGTACATATTGGTAATATAGCAGCGTTAAGCTTATATAAAAAGTATGGATTTTCTCAATTTTTGTATCACAGTAATGATGAAAAATCTTACTACATTCAAATGAAGAAAAACCTTAATTCTTGAAATAATTATATGACAATAATAAGAAATTATAATGAAGAATCTCTAGATAATTCAGATAGACAATATGCGTATAATTTTGATTTCGACGTAATGCATCATTTTATGATGAAATCATTTCAACCATTTTTTAAAAAAGGTAATGTTCTTGAACTTGGAAGTTATCAAGGCGATTTTACAACTAGGCTTTTGAGTAATTTTGATGATATTACCTGTGTTGAAGGTTCAGATAAAGCCATTGAAAAAGCAAAAAAGAAACTGTCTAACAAAGTGAAGTTTATAAATTCAACGTTTGAAAAAGTAAGCTTACCCGATAAATATAACAACATAGTTCTTACACATGTACTTGAGCATCTTGATAGTCCTGTTGACATCCTGAAAAGAATTAATGACGAATGGCTTTCTGATAACGGATATTTCTTTTTAGTTTGTCCAAATGCAAATGCGCCATCTCGGCAAATTGCTGTAAAGATGGGTTTAATTAGCCATAATTCAGCTGTTACAGAGGCCGAAGAAAAACATGGGCATCGTATTACCTATAGTTTGGATACATTAGAAAGAGATGCTAAACTGGCTGGCTTAAATATAGTTCATAGATCCGGGATTTTCTTTAAAGCTCTTGCTAATTTTCAATGGGATAAGTTATTAAATACCGATATCATTTCCGACGAATATCTAGAAGGTTGTTATGATTTAGGTCAGCATTATCCAGACCTTTGTGCAAGTATATTTTTGCTCTGTAATAAAGGAAAAAATAAATGAATAAAAAAACAACTTATGTAACATCTTCTTTTATAGGCGACAAAAAGAAAATAGTAGAAAATATCTACGATTGCCTTGAATCCGGTATGTTAACAAATGAGGGAGTACAAGTCAAAAAATTAGAGCAAGAACTAAAAGAATATCTTGATGTAGAAAATATTTCTCTATTCTGCAATGGGACAATAGCGCTTATGACTGCTCTTAAGGGCCTTGATTTAAAGGGAGAAGTAATTACAACTCCCTTCACTTTCCCTGCAACCGTACATGCATTAGAATGGCTTGGTATTAATCCGGTATTTTGTGATATTGATGCTGATACAATGTGTATTGATCCAGAAAAAATAGAAACTCTGATTACCAACAAAACATCAGCAATACTTGGAGTACACGTTTACGGAATGCCATGTGATGTTATTAAAATTGGCAAGATAGCGACTAAACATAACTTGAAAGTTGTATACGATGCAGCTCATAGTTTTCTTACCAAAATTAATAATAAATCTATAGGTTTATATGGCGATGTTTCCATGTTTAGTTTTCATGCTACAAAACTATTTAATACCATAGAGGGTGGAGCATTAATATATAATGATAAGGAATTAACAGAGCAATTTTATTTACTTAAAAATTTTGGTATTAAAACACCGGAAGAAGTCGTTTTATCGGGAATAAATGGTAAAATGAACGAAATACAAGCAATAGTTGGTTTAGAAAATTTACATTCATTAGAACCTGAAATTCAAAAGAGAAAAGAGCTATTTGATTTCTATAATTCAGAATTATCAAATATAAATGGTATTAAGCTAATCGATTATCCTGCAAATACTACTCCAAGTTTTCAATATTATCCAATTCGAGTCGAACAAGCTATTACAAATACTAGCAGAGATGTGATTTTTGAAGAATTGAAACTGCAAAATATTCTAGCCAGAAAGTATTTTTATCCTTTGTGTAGTAATTATCCTTTTTACAGTAATATACAATCTGCGAAGAAAGAATTTTTGCCAATTGCAAATAAAATTTCCTCAGAAATTTTATGTCTACCTTTTTATGGAAGCCTTGAAAAAGATACAGCAAACACTATTTGTAAGGTTATTAAGGCTTGCTGTAAATAAACCTTAGGGGACGTGTAGAGACTTTCCATCTATTTGTGTAAATTCGATTATAGGCACTTAAATTCTCCCTTCGAATTTGATCATAAAATGAGCCATAG
>NZ_JARJFB010000164.1:0-3489 GCF_034554655.1 Candidatus Megaera venefica | reverse complement strand
AAAAAATGAATGTGCGGTGATTTATTTTTGAAATTCTTGAAATTATATCAAAAATTTAGAGTTTTGACGGAGAGACTTTCTAATGATTTATTTTCTTCCATTAACAAATGGTCAGGCAATTTATCTATCGTTACTATTTTTATCAGCTTTAATTCTTGAAATAAAACGACTGCTTCTGGCTTTGAATCAAGAAATTTTAATATAGACTCATTTAGTTGAGAATCACTCCAATCATCAGGAAGTTTTTCTGTTATTTTATTAATAAGTGATTTTATAAATTGAGTTACGAATAGTATATCAGAAGGGCTTTCTTTACTAAATACTATATCAAACGCTGCTTGCCTCGTTTTTGGAGGAGAAGCATATACGTTTTCAGCCAATTTATTAGCCATTCTTATAACCAGATTATCAGAAAAAACTATTTGATTTTGGAGAGATGTATCTTTAGATGTATGTGATTTGGACATAAACTGTACTAAGTTTTAAGTTCAATTATTTATATTTTTATAATAAACATTGACCAATAGCAAGGCAAGTATTTGTAACTTTTAAGCCAAATATTATTTCACTATCCACTTTTTGCTAACTCCTGACGATCTCTTGCAAAAAGCTTTGCTTGAAACTCTGTAAATTCAGAAAATCTACTATTCTGAGCTAATTTGTTTGCTCTTAGCAAAATATTCAAATCACGTCCTAAATCAGCAAAGAAGAACTCTGGCTCTCCGCTTTGCTTAGTACCAAGAATTTCTCCTCCTCCACGAAGCAGCAAGTCTTGTTCAGCAATATAAAACCCATCATTACTTTGTCTCATGATTTCCAATCTGTTTCTGGCAGTAGCTGAAAATCTTTTAGGATTATACATAAGGATACAGTAAGACTGCAACACTCCACGCCCCACTCTACCTCTTAGTTGATGCAACTGCGCAAGGCCAAATTTCTCCGCATTTTCGACAATAATTAATGTAGCATCTGGCACATCGATACCAACTTCAATCACTGTCGTTGCAACTAAAATTTTAACTACCCCATCCTTAAATTTTTGCATTACATCCTCTTTGTCCGCAGACTTCATCTTGCCATGAAGAATTGCTACTTCTCCTGGATAAAATTTATCCAACTCTTCATAGCGCGCGGTAACATCTGCATATGTAACATCATTTTCATGCTCAATGATCTTGTCGTTTTGATCAATAAGTGGGCACACCCAATACACTTTCTGATCACAATCAATCATTTTTTTCAACGAGGCTATAACCTGCTCTCTCCTGCTATTAGATGTTATACTTGTCACTATTGGTAAACGGTTTTTTGGCTTATCTTTTACTTGAGAGACACTCATATCACCAAACATCGTCAGTGTTAAACTCCGAGGGATAGGTGTTGCTGTCATAACCAGTACATCTGGATGAGTCGCCTTTGCGATCAGTTCTAGACGTTGCTGCACACCAAACCTATGTTGTTCATCAATGACCACATAGCCAAGATCCTTAAATACAACTGCTTCTTGAAATAAAGCATGGGTACCGATCAAAATATTAATGGTTCCATTCTCTAAGTTTTCCTTTATAGATCTTCTTGCTTTGACAGTAGTTTTACCTGTAAGTAATTCAACATTTACGCCGGTTCCCGCTAACGCTTTAACAAAAAACTGATAATGTTGCAAACTGAGTAAATCTGTTGGTACCATAAGCACAGCTTGCGCTCCAGATACCATAACATTAAGCATTGTAAGGAGTGCAACAATAGTTTTACCTGATCCAACGTCACCTTGTAAAAGCCTCATCATCTGAATATTCGAGGTTTGATCAAACTCAATCTGCTTAATTGCTTCTTGTTGATATTTTGTCAGCTCAAAGCCTAGGTTACCTAAAACCTGATCCTTAACCTCTTTTGCAATATTAAAACTTCTCCCAAGTACCTCTTGCTCTTTTCTTTTTAACTTGACTAAAGATACTTGATTGGCAAACAGTTCCTTTTCAGTAAGTTTAGAAATGGCAGACTCTATGGTCTGTTCTATCAACAAATTATTGGGGACATGAGAAACCAGATGTAATTTCTTTATTTCCTGAATCAGAGAGTTAATATAATCTGAAGATTCAGCCTCAACTTTGCCAAACGACATTCTGGCACCAATAGCAACTTCAAGAGCTTTTATTACTGTAAGTATATAATCATATAATTGCTTATTAATTAAGCCGTAGGTCAAATGGTACACTGGCTCGACTGGCACCGATAAAGATTTTTTAAAAATAAATTCTGGATGGGTAATTTGGAATCCGCCATCAAAATACTGTACCTTACCATGAATGGTATATTTTTCGCCGACTTTTAACTTGCTGAATATAAATGGTGGAATCTTATTAAAAAAAACTAAAGTTAAAGCCCCTGTGTCATTGGCTACAGATATTTTTGTTGGAGTCCGATTAGATCGTGGTCGTACAATATCAACTATTCTTATCTCTGCTTGGATCAAAACGTTATCACGCAAGGCCGATAAATTAGACGATGTATCACTTATGCTATAAGAATATGGCTTATAAAAAACTAAATCACGTACATTAAAAATACTCAGCCTTTTTAATGCTTTTTCAGCTGTTTCTTTAATTGGGATAATTGATTTTACAGGCTGAAAAAAAATATCGTACATTAATCTAGCTTCTAAATTTATCAATTAATAAAAGGCAACTTGAACGCAAGTCTAAATCAAACAGATTTGTATCATCAGTAATTTTTCTAATCTGATCATATTTCATTTGCAAATAATAAGGTGAATTGGATCTAAATTGCGCAAGAATTGATAACTCTAATTCTGATAAATCAACATTTAATCCAGCAATTTTTTTACAAAATTTTGCCATCAATTCTTCCATAGAAACAGAAAATTGCATCCATAAATCACGATCTTTATAACCAAACTGCGCTATAAATTGTAATTTCTCAGTTATACTAACCTTCTTATTTAGAGGCTTTAAAAACTTAACATCAGTTTCTTTACCTGGAAGCAGATTATAATGGTAATTTATCTTTGCACATCTTGAACGTATTGTTGGTATAACGCTGGCCGCATTATTCGTTACTAAAAAAATATAGGTATTGTCAGGGGTATCTTCCAGTATTTTCAAGCAAGAATTTGCAGCATTTATATTCATTTGGTCTGCAGCATAAATTACAGCTACTTTTTTGCCAGTTATAACAGACGTTTTGTATAAAAACTTCTGCATTAATCTAATCTGGTCTACTGAAATATTCTTTGTTTTATTATCTATCTTTCGAACATACATATAATCGGGATGACTTTCGACTTTACTATTTAAAAGATTGCTACTAATAAAGTCATTAAGCTCGACAAGTGCATCATCCACACTATCTGTATTGATCAGATAACAATTACTTAGTTTACCTATATTATAATGATTTTGTAAGCTGTTTATGACATGAAACCCCTTGTTAATTCAGGCGGGGAGAGTTTTGACGGAGGGACTAGAAAAA
>NZ_JARJFB010000163.1:0-3520 GCF_034554655.1 Candidatus Megaera venefica | reverse complement strand
CTTCAGACACATCAAGATCTTGCTGCAAATATTCATAACCACAAAAATATTGCCAATAAATATTTTCCTTTAGCTCTTCCTCCGTAAACGAATCAGAACCGTTGTACATAGCTTGAAGCATTGATAGTGCTAGCATTACTCTATGATCTTTCTTATTTCTACCAAATTGCTTGATTTCAATGTTAGGCAATGCTCTGGCTTCAAGTTCAGACCAATTTACTAAATCCCTTAGTTTATATAACTTGTTTTTAGGATTTAGTTTTGTAGATAATTTCTCTTCAAATAACCTTTCTTGTTTTTGGAGAAAAGTAATATTTTCTATAGGCATAATTTTAAAATCCGTAAGCTTTATGCGGTAATTATACCATTTTCTTATGGATTTTGTAAGCTGTTTATGACATGAAACCCCTTGTTAATTCAGGCGGGGAGAGTTTTGACGGAGGGACTACGTAAAATTTATCAAAAAATATCAATCGATAAACTCCCAAATCTACCTTTTTTGTGAAATTTTTTTAAATCACATGATTCTTATCAATTTTGGCGGGGAGACTTAATTCACTGTATATACGCTGCGCAGCATCGCCTTGAAATTTAATGCCCCATAATTTAAACTGCTTTTACTATACATGACTTGGCATCGTGTACCAGGCGTGCGAGGTATATAAAAGCTCAGCATGTTTTTTAATCTCAGGCCATGTTTAAGAAACTAGAATAACAGGCGATTTGGCGGTTCTAGGCCAAGGTGAACAAAAGCGCCATTAGTTATAACTCTCCCTCTGGGAGTGCGTTGAAGAAGACCTATTTGTATAAGATAGGGCTCTATTGTCTCTTCAATTGCATCTCGTTGTTCTGATAATGCAGAAGCAATAGTTTCAACACCAACTGGTCCGCCGTTGTAGTTATCTACAATAAATTTTAAATAACGATAGTCGTTACTATCCAGCCCAGCTTTATCTACTTCAAGTCTAGTAAGAGCGCTATCAGCAAGTACGGCATCAATTTCTGGCCTATTTTCGACAGAAGCAAAATCTCTTATTCTCTTTAATAATCTTAGAGCAATTCTTGGTGTACCTCTTGATCTTTGCGCAATCTCCTGCGCTCCGTCTTTAGTGATTTTTGTATTTAGCAAATTTGCTGCTCGATTAATTACTTTTACTAGCTCTTCAACTTTATAGAAATTAAGGCGTAATGGAATGCCAAATCTATCTCGTAATGGATTGCTAATCAAACCAAGCCTTGTAGTTGCTCCAATTAAGGTAAAGCGCGGTAAATCTATGCGTACAGACCTAGCAGCTGGTCCTTCGCCAATTATGATATCAAGGAAGAAATCTTCCATCGCTGGGTAGAGTATTTCTTCAATATTGGTATTAAGGCGATGAATCTCATCAATAAATAATACGTCGTTTTCTTGAAGATTAGTTAAAATTGCAGCAAGGTCAGCCGCTTTTGATAATGTTGGTCCAGAAGTGGCTTTAAAATTTACCCCCATTTCTTTGGCAATTATGTGGGCAAGCGAAGTTTTGCCTAGGCCAGGTGGTCCATAGAAAAGAGTATGATCAAGAGGTTCGTTCCTGTTTTGAGCAGCTTTGATGAATATACTTAAGTTGGATTTAATATGTTCTTGTCCTACGAATTCATTGAGCAAATGAGGTCGTAGAGAAAAATCTACATCTGTTTCAAGGATTGTCCCGGATAAAAGATCTGTTGTCATAATATGTTAAACTCAATTTTTAAGTGCTAGTCTAATCAAATCATTTATTGATATATCAGAGGAATGAGCAAGTATTGTATTGACCCTACTTTGTGCATCAATCCTTCCAACTCCTAGACTAGTCAGTGCTGAAATAGCGTCCAAAGCTAAAGAGTTGTTAAACGTTTTTGTATTTGGTAAACCTGATTTAGGTGCTATTTCAGATAGTGATTTGGTTGAAATAGTTTTATCTTTTAGTTCAGTAACTATACGTTCAGCAAGCTTTTTTCCAACTCCAGATACACCATTGAAAATTATTTTATCTTCATTGTTAAGAGCGACCTGAATTTCTCCAGGAGTAAGGTGCGATAAAATAGCAAGTGCCATTCTTGTGCCAACTCCTTTGACTGATTGCAGGGTAATGAATGCAGCTTTTTCCTCTAAATCACTGAATCCGTATAAGTGAATATGATCTTCTCTTACATGTGTTTCGATTAATAATTCACAAAATTCTGACGGAGCAAGTTGGCTTAAAGTTTTTACCGAGCAGAATACCAGATATCCAACACCATTTATATCGATTATGACGTGGTCATCGTATACCGATTCAATCAATCCTTTAAGTTTACCAATCATAAAATATTCTAGTTGCATCAATTATTTCACAGATATACTATCAGCCACGATACGAATACGCAATTAATTCTGGAACTAAATTTTGAATCTAAAAAGATATGAATCGCTGATAATAGCGTTTTTTGTAACGATAGTAAGATATTATGATTACGCCCTCTTTGGGCTATCTGCTTCGTTGTTGTCGAAGAATTTTATGCCTCATGGCAATGACGGTGACCAGATGCTTATTTTCTTCGCTGTTTTCAGTCTGGCAACTATAGCAAGGCCTATGGGGTCTTTAATCTTTGGTAAGATAGGTGATAAAGTTGGACGAGTAGTAAGTGTAAAAATGTCAACAGTTATTGCGGCAACTTCAACTTGCCTTGTAGCGGTTGCTCCAGGGTTTGATAGCGTAGGGTTGTTTGCTGTAATAATAATTACACTTTTACGAATGCTATTTTTAATGAGTTTAGCAGGAGAAATTGACGCTATAAAAATTTATGTTGCTGAAATGATTGGCAAAAAGAGGCGGCATCTTGTTATAGGTATAGTTTCTTTTTCTTCGCAAATAGGAGTTTTGTTTGCTTCAGTTGCTTATCATATAGCGGTTAGTTATGAAGATATAGAGTGGTTATGGAGGGTGAATTTTGCTATTGGTGGATTATTAGGATTAGTAGTAATTTTTTTACGTAGAAGGTTGCTTGAGAGTGAAGAATTTCTAAACAGCAAGTCACGGCTCTCTATTGAGCCTAACGGTATAGTTAAGATAGTTGGTGCGAATAAAGTTAAATTTGTACTTGCCACCGTAATAAATGGGATGCTTGGTGGTGGATATCATTTTCTGATAATATTTTTTGGAACATTTGCAGCAAATGTGGCTGATATTATTGATAATGAGAGCGCTGCTGCTGCTAATACTATGTTGATTTCACTTTATGGCATAGCATGTTTAATTTCTGGCTACATATCTGATAGATTTAAAATAGTTACTCAAATTATTGCAGCGCTGGTCTTGAGTATTTTGTGTACCTTGGTGATGGAATTTTTTCTAGGCCTTAAGGGATATTCAATATTACTACATTGTATATTAGTGTTTTTGGTTCCATTTTATTCAATTCCTTGTTCTGTCCGTATTCAGTCATTATTTCAAACTGGTATTAGGATGAGAATGTGCAGTCTTTCGCATTCTATCGGTAGTATGGTTTTTTCTTCAAC
>NZ_JARJFB010000162.1:0-3530 GCF_034554655.1 Candidatus Megaera venefica | reverse complement strand
CTTCAGACACATCAAGATCTTGCTGCAAATATTCATAACCACAAAAATATTGCCAATAAATATTTTCCTTTAGCTCTTCCTCCGTAAACGAATCAGAACCGTTGTACATAGCTTGAAGCATTGATAGTGCTAGCATTACTCTATGATCTTTCTTATTTCTACCAAATTGCTTGATTTCAATGTTAGGCAATGCTCTGGCTTCAAGTTCAGACCAATTTACTAAATCCCTTAGTTTATATAACTTGTTTTTAGGATTTAGTTTTGTAGATAATTTCTCTTCAAATAACCTTTCTTGTTTTTGGAGAAAAGTAATATTTTCTATAGGCATAATTTTAAAATCCGTAAGCTTTATGCGGTAATTATACCATTTTCTTATGGATTTTGTAAGCTGTTTATGACATGAAACCCCTTGTTAATTCAGGCGGGGAGAGTTTTGACGGAGGGACTACTTAAACCCAAATATGGATAAGAGAAATATTAGATTTAGTTATGTCCGGCAAGAAACACAGTCATACCGGGCTTGATCCGGTATCTTCTTATCTACCGTCGTGCTGAACTCAGTGGGCTTCGCATGTCTCTTCGGGCAAGTAATCTTCTCCTATCTCATGAGATCCTGAACTAAATTCAGGATGACCGTACGTACAGCAAGCCCCAGTATAAAACCATACGACTCTATTCCTTATCCATAAGTTCACTTTACTTAATCGCATCTCTAAGATTAAGATCAGGTTTTTTTAGTTGTATCAAAAGAAGTGCCGCGTAAGTAGTCAGTTGCTAACATTTTAGGTTTTCCTTCAGGTTTTAGGGATTTAATTATTAATGTTCCGCTGCCGCAAGCAACCTCAAAATTATTATTTAGAATTTCTCCAGGATTAGATTGGTGTTGGTTGTTAGTCCAAGTTGCTTCAAGTATTTTTATAGTCTTAGAATCATGTATAAAATACACTCCAGGCCATGGGTTCATTCCTCTGATCTTACAATCAATATCAAATGCAGAATCATTCCAATTAACTTTTGCCTCTTCTTTTGTCAATTTATCAGCATAAGAGCTACCTATCTCTGACTGCTTAATTCTGGGTAAAGTATCAATATTTTTTAGCACCTCTAGAAGTAATTCTCCACCAATTTTAGCGCATTGATCATGTAGTTCTTGTAGAGTAACTTTTGAGTGTAGAGCTAAATTTGTTTGCAAAATTATATCCCCAGTATCAAGCCCTTTATCCATTTGCATTATACATACAGCCGTCTCTGTTTCTCCGTTTATAATTGTTCTTTGCAGTGGCGCGGCTCCTCGGTACTTAGGAAGTTTGGACGGATGAATATTTAGACAGCCATATTTCTTGGCTCTTAGTATATTCTCTGGAATAATAAAACCATAGGCAACTACAACAATTATGTCAGCTTCAATTGAATCAATCAATTTGATGGCTTCTTCGTTCTTAAGCGTTTTTGGCGTGTAGACTTCTATATTATGCGAAATGGCTAAATCATGAACTGGTGAATTAGTAAGCCTCATTCCCCGCCCCTGTGCCTTTGGTGCCCTGGTAAAAACAGCTTTTACCCTGTTATCACTTGATAAAATTAGATTTTGCAGAGCCGGAATAGCAAACTCTGGCGTTCCCATGAAAATTATATCCACAATTTATCCTTAAAGTAAAATTCCTATTTGTGCTTATTAATTAACCTGACCTCTGGATAAAAGTTATCAAAAGCAACCACTAGCCCCCCTGGCTTGATCCGAGGTCTTCTTGAGATCCTGAAACAAGTTCAGGATAACTCACACGGTTTATCACTTAGTTCAGGTTAATTAATTCTAGCTATTTGGTAGTAGCAGACATTTTTTTTAATTTTGTAAGCTTACGAAGAACAACATTTTTCTTTAATACAGATAAATAGTCAATGAGTATTTTTCCATTTAAATGGTCCATTTCGTGTTGAATTGCTCTTGCCAACCATCCTATAGCTAAAAGAGTCTGAACTTTATTATTATAATCAAGATATTTTATTTTAATTGAAGCGTGCCTTGAAACAGGTACTCCTTGATCTGGAACTGACAAACAATATTCTTCAGCTTCAATAAGTTCATCAGAAGCTTCTGTTATTTCAGGATTGGCAATATATAGTGGATAGAATCCCTCTGGTCTTTCTTCTTCATCATCATTTTGCAAATCTAATACTAAAACTCTCTTTAGTACACCTACCTGATTTGCTGCTAATCCAACACCACGATCTTCATACATAGTCTCAAGCATATCATCCATAAGCTTTCGCACTGAATCATCAACTGACTCAACAGCAATTGCTTTCTTTTTTAAAATTGGATCTGGTGCTGTTAGCACTTCAAGCTTTGCCATAAACATTGATCTATATTAACTAATTAGTGGGTTATTATAACATAAATAGTATAAACTGTAAATATAAGTTAAATCTTACTCAAACGGTTTTACAATAACCATTACAACTGCGATAATCATTAATATTGGTGGTATTTCGTTGATAAGCCTATAAAATTTTTCAGAATGCTTATTAGTACCTTTGAGGAAATCTTTTCTCCATTTGGCTAGTATTCCATGAAAGATAGTCAAACCAAGAACAGCTGTCATTTTTATATGAAACCAAACACCAAGAGCTACAAATCCGTAAATATAAGCTATTAATATGCCAAAAAAATAGGTTAAAATCATAGAAGGAGTCATAATGATTTTCAGTAATTTATATTCCATCTGCTGAAATGTTTTATCCATTTCTGAACCAACTTCTGCTCTAGTATGATAAACAAATAGCCTTGGCATATAAAACATTGCCGCCATCCATGATATAACACAAATCACGTGAATGGCTTTGTACCACATAAAATAATCTGCCATAAAATCTTTCTTAATTTATTTTTTTACACGGACATTTTGTAAAGTTACTTGGACAAATCCTTAAAAAAGACGAAGAGGTTAAAAATTCTCCATCTTTATCTTGAGCTTTTAGTATAATCTCACTCAACGATTTAATAAATAGGTTATTAATACTTAATGTCGGAACTCTGATATAATTTACTCCCTTTTTATCAGCAATATGTTTATATTCTATATCAAGTTCAACAAGCGTCTCTGAATGCTCACTAACAAAAGCAATAGGAACTATTACCAATTCTTTTCCATCCTTTACAGCATTTTCAATCTCATCTTCAGTACTTGGACCGATCCACTCCAGTGGTCCAACTCTACTTTGGTAAGTAATTTTATAATCAAAACCTTCAAATGGCATCTGATCAATTACTTCATTTACAGAAGCTTCAATTTGCCATTGATAAGGATCACCAGACTCAATTATTTTTTTTGGTAAACCATGGGCTGAAAATAATACTCTATAATTATTTTTATCTTTTACTTTATTTATCGCTTCGATAATAAGATTAACATGGGCTTTAACAAAATTATCATCTAGGGGATAACAACATATTGTCTTAGAAATAATGTCTTTAATCAATGATTTACTTTTTATTTTAGTAAATTCTTCTATTGAAGATGCTGTAGTTG
>NZ_JARJFB010000161.1:0-3537 GCF_034554655.1 Candidatus Megaera venefica | reverse complement strand
GAGATATACTGTACAGAATGGAACAAAAAAAATTATCGCTTTTTGTTCCAAATTTACAAGAGTCTAACCATAAATACACTGAGATAATATTAAGAGTTACTTCACAGCAGAAGAAATTTTGGCAATCTTTACCCGATGGTAGCAGAAGAAAAATATTTGAGAAAGGGGTGTTAGCTTTTATTAATGATACACTCAGCTAATCAAGGAATCATACAATTTACTTACCTATCTTCTCAATGACTGGTAATGAGTAAGCATCATAGGCTAAGTATCATACCATCTTTACTTAGCTTTTCTAGAGTTTCTTCGTATTCTTCTAGAGTAATCTGTAATTTTCTGAGGATCAATTCGTCATTTACCGTTGTAGAGTATATTTTATTTGTAGGATCAACTACAGAAAACAAAACGACTAAGTCTAACTTTGACAACTCGTACCCACTTTTTTCATAGCATATTTTCATAATATCTTTGATATCAGATAAAAGTATTACAAATGAATTCTTAATGAAAAAATATGGTAAGTGCGAGAAAACCATCTCTTCTGCTCTCACAAATTTAAAAAAAATAGGTCTAATTACAATAACAATTGTTAATGGAAAAAATTTTATAACATGCAATTTAATAGATTTGATTACTTACTAAGTAGCCAAGCGGATGAAAATAATGCGCAAGGTAGAGGCTGGATCTCTGAGCAGGCTAACCTTTATAGCTGATGCAATAACATTGATAGGTTTGGTTTCGGAGAATGAGGGTACTAAACCACTGACATTGAGATAGTAGCTATTCGGGTTAGAACACAGATGAATTTAGGGTCAATGCCATGTCTATTTTGAGCAGATTTAGACACGCTTTTAAACTTAACTTTAACAGAGGAAACAAATGAGTGATTTACAGAAAATAGCCAAACGCATTATGCGAATGATTGAAGCCGGTGAGACTGGCCAAGATGTCTTTGCAAGGGATGCAGGAACTTTAGCAGAATTGATACTGAATATAGAAGAACTAACCACGAAGAGGTTTAAATGAACTCAGCAAGAGAAGAATTAGAACATTTTGACATGGTTGCACTGTGGGCATATGTCATAAGTCGTGCGCAAAACGATCAACAAAATATTCTTTTGATAGTAGAAGGGGGGAATGCATGATTAGGGAACTAAACATAAACCATGAATTCCAAGAGTTAATACCTCAATTGTCACCTAAACAGTTAGAAAACTTAGAAGAAAGCATAAAAGCTGAAGGCTGCCGTCATTCTTTAATAATTTGGGGCAATACCATAATAGACGGTCACCATCGTTACGCTATATGCCATAAAAATTACATTCCATTCACTACGGTAAATAAGAAGCAAGAACTAAAAACCGAGCTAGATGTAAAGCTATGGATAATCGAAAATGAGCTTAGTAAGTATCTCTATAGTCGTCAATTATCAGCAGTAAAGAGAATAGAGCTTGCATGTAAACACAAGGAAATCGAAACGGAAAAATCAATAAAATAAAAAAAATTAGAATGACAGAACTAGTAATAAATGAAGAGTTTAAGCGATTAATACCACCGCTATCAACCGAAGAAATGATTGCCTTAGAGAGAAGCATAATAGCCGAAGGTTGCCGCGACCCGTTAGTAACTTGGAATGGCTACATAATAGACGGTCATCATAGATACGGCATATGTCAGAAATATAACATTGAGTTCACAGTAGTAAATAAGCCTGAACTTGAAAGTGAGTTAGACGTAAAGCTGTGGATGATAAATAACCAGTTTAGCAGACGTAACTTAAGCATTGCAGTAAGGCTTGACTTGGCCTTTCATTTTAAAGAATTTGAACAGGAAAAAGCGAAGAACCGTCAACTTATTACTTTAAAAAATAACTCTAAAAACAAAACTCTCGATAGGTCAGATCTGACCTATCGAGAAGAAACGGGAAAATCATTAGAAGCGGTAGCGAAAATGGCAGAGACCAGCTATGGAAATGCTTTTAAGTATGAAAAGCTTATAGAAAAAGCCCCTAACGAAATAAAACAAGAGGTCATAGAAGGCAAGGTTTCAATAGACAGAGCTTACCGCAATTTACAAAAAGCCGAACGTTTGGAGGCTAACAAAGTAACCGAATGGCCTGAGGGTAAGTACAGAGTAATCTATGCTGACCCACCTTGGAGTTATGGCGATGAGCGCTCAGGTATGGGCGGTGCTATTGATCACTACAATACAATGAGTTTAGAGGATATTAAAGACCTATCAGTTAAAGAACTAGCTGAAGATAATGCGGTGTTGTTTATGTGGGCAACTGCTCCGTTGTTAGAAGAAGCTTTTGAAGTAGTAAACGCATGGGGGTTCAAGTACAAGACAAATATTATTTGGAACAAGGTAAAACCTAATTTAGGTAACTACACGTATGTTAGGCATGAACATTTAATAATAGCGACTAAAGGTAGTTGCACGCCAGATAATACCCAGCGTTTTAACTCTGTACAAACTATAGAGCGTACAGGTAGGCACTCAGAAAAGCCTGAAGAATTCAGAAACATAATCGAAACTCTGTACACGTACGGCAACAAAATAGAATTGTTTTCTCGTAAGAAAGTGGAGGGTTGGGAGGCTTATGGAAACGAAGTTTGATTATGATAAGCTCTTTGAGGAACAACTGGAGTTAGGTCAAGAATTCCAAGATCATTGCATGGAAATCATATGGGAGCGTTTAAATATATTATTGGGCAATTATTCAAGTAAAAAATACCAATATAAGCATGGCGAAAATATGCAGGGGTTTGAACTCAAATATGATAGGAGTTTTGAAGAAACAGGTAACTTATGGATAGAAGTTTCTAAAAGAAAAAGTCCTTACGAACCTTATTATACAGCAGGAATTTATCATCAAGATAACGCATGGCTCTACTGTATAGGAAACTACAAAATTCTTTTTATTTTTTCAAAGAAACTTCTGCGTCAATTACATAAAACAGGAAAATATCTTGTACGACCAAATAAGCTAGATACCTCAAAAGGCTTTCTTTTATCAACAGAAGAAGCAGATAAATATTGTGCTCATAAAATAGGAACTCTGGAAGGTTTTGTAAGTCATATAGGGGGAAATGCATGAAAGCACAAACTAACCTCAATACAAAAATTAATAATAAAAAGAACCTCTTAAAGGAAGAAGGGAATATCAGAATAGAGGCTTTATACAATATCATTCTTACTGAGAGTGGCAAAGCAGATTATCTGGCTATCGATATCTACACAGAAGCTAGGTCTTGGTATAAGCCTAAGAAAACAAATATCCAAGGTAATATAGTCTACTCGTCAAAGCTAAGCGGCTATGGGTGGCAGATAGGTTATGAGTATTTAGCTAATAAGCATAAATGTACTACTGAGTTAATCAGAAGAAAATTGGTCTTATTAGAAAAGTTAGGTTTACTTACTAGAGATTTTAGAACTGAATATTATCACGGTAAAAGATTTAACAATAATATGTATCTTTTAGTATGGAAAGACACGCCTCATTTCTATAGTGAAATTGGTCTAGAAAAAAAGGTA
>NZ_JARJFB010000160.1:0-3563 GCF_034554655.1 Candidatus Megaera venefica | reverse complement strand
CTTCAGACACATCAAGATCTTGCTGCAAATATTCATAACCACAAAAATATTGCCAATAAATATTTTCCTTTAGCTCTTCCTCCGTAAACGAATCAGAACCGTTGTACATAGCTTGAAGCATTGATAGTGCTAGCATTACTCTATGATCTTTCTTATTTCTACCAAATTGCTTGATTTCAATGTTAGGCAATGCTCTGGCTTCAAGTTCAGACCAATTTACTAAATCCCTTAGTTTATATAACTTGTTTTTAGGATTTAGTTTTGTAGATAATTTCTCTTCAAATAACCTTTCTTGTTTTTGGAGAAAAGTAATATTTTCTATAGGCATAATTTTAAAATCCGTAAGCTTTATGCGGTAATTATACCATTTTCTTATGGATTTTGTAAGCTGTTTATGACATGAAACCCCTTGTTAATTCAGGCGGGGAGAGTTTTGACGGAGGGACTAAAAACGAAATCGCTCTGTTCATAACTGAACAATAACTTTTCGCCATTAGATATGGTTCTTTAAAAATAAAAAAAGCTCAAGGTTACATACATGATCGAAAACCCTGAATTACTCGCTAGTCAACTTATAGTACAAATTGGCCTCTTTTTTGCAGCTTTAATTGCAATTGCTGGAGGTACCCTGCAGATGTATCTGGGGCAGCCAGATACATCTGCGCGATTAGACAACGTACACCGATTTATGGCTGGAGTGTATTTTTCTGCTGGATTGATCAATTTATGGGCAGCGATTACCATCCAACAGCAAGGCTTTCTAGTCTATCTTCTAGCCTTCGGCATATTTTTCGCAGGGATAGGTCGACTTATTTCTATAAAAAAGGTTGGGCTACCCAAACCAACTGCTCTCTGGATTGGATATCTTGTTCCTGAGTTAAGTCTACCATTTGTAATAGCAATAGCGCATTACATGAGTCACTTAACGTGACAGTATCAAAATTAGAGCTCCAATTTTTTCTGGATACATATCTTATATCAAATCACCAACCATTCCATCAAAATAGCCAATACCCATAATTGGCGTTTCATCTTCTTGAGCTTTGTAATCAATCACATCGACTATAGTAGGTTTACCTAAAGTAAATAAATAAGAAGAAATATTTTTATGTACATCTAAGTGAAGTTTTTCTAATAAAGACTCGCCTGGGGTTTTTCTAAGATGAGCAAGCAAAAATAATAAATAATTATTTTCAATAAACTCTTGGGTTTCTGTTGGAAGGTCTATTATTATTGGCTCATCACTTGTACTTACTAGTAAATCGGTAAGTTTCATGTATTGTGCTATCATCTTAGGGGTAGTTATCACTTCTCTGATATGTCCAGCATATTCTTCTTGCATAAAGCTCGCCATAAAATTCGCTACAATTGATTTGTTTAGTTGTTCTACTTCACCTTTAAAATTCGCTAAATATGATAATTGATTAAACCCAGCCATCACACCATCACTCATAAAGACATTTTGATAAACTTGTCCTTTTGCGCCTAACATTTTGCTATGCATGAATGTTAGGAAATCTCTATCTGTTACAATACCAAAGGAGAAATATCTAATAGTATCGTGGCCTTGTATTGCAATAAATAAATCTGGATTAAGTGAACGAAGATTTTGTTCGCTGTAAAGTTCGCTATATCTATTGAAGACATTAGGATCAACATAATCATCATAGGTCAGAGGATATCTATTCACAATTTTTTCAGCCACATTTATATTAGGTAGGCATAAATTAAAAAAGTAACTTAGGTCTTCTTCACACGTAATTGCATTATTACTAAAATCAATAGATGTCAGAGAGTGATTTTTTTCTAAGCCTTTTGATAATTCTAACTGACCATAATATCCCATGTCATTATAAGAAATTTTAAGATAAGCGAGAGAACTAGTTGTCTTTAGCGCATCCGACAAATAGGAACTTCCAGTTTGATCTAACCTGCTACCAAAAAGATTCAGAGAGGTAAGATGTATATTAGAAGGTATGATTGATATTAATATTATATTTTTAACATAAGGAAATATTTTTGATCCCTGGGAAAAATCAAGCCCAATATTTTCTTTTTGCAAAAAATTACTTGGTATTGAACTTACATCAATACCAATACTACTCAATACTGTTGTTATATTTGCAGCTTCTTCATCACTCACTTCTGATAATTTTAGACCTCTTAAATGTTCATGAAGACAGGTTGGGAATGGCAGCAATTGTAAATCTGTCGATATAGGCAGCAAATCACCTTTATCTTGCCCTGTTATTTTTATTTTCATGCGCTTTTACCATAAGTTTTAACATTTACTGCGCCTTGTCTAATACAAGTTAACTAATGAGTCAATAGAATAATTAGCGTATTATGTTGATGTTAAATAGCCTAACTAAATATTATTATAATTTGTATACGGAAGTAGGCTTTAAAGGATTGGACAGGTTTATTCCAGATGTTATTTTAAATAAAACTTTATCTGACTCAAGAATGGAAAATATTCGACTTTACAATTTTGTTTATTATTAATACAACGATCAAGATCATTTTGCGGCAACGCTTCTGATAGCAATTTATTCTCTGGATTATAACTAATTGGCTCGGCGAAACATTTATTTCGCTCGTCATCATTTAGATATGGAGCCATTGCATAATTCAGATTAAAGCAGTCAAACGGCTCTATCTTATTAGTAAAATTAAATTGTGGCTTTATACCGTGTTTAATTAAAAGCCCTACATCCTTAGCCCTTAAAATAAATTCTAATTGCGAAGGATTTAAACTAGTTTGAATCCTAATGGTTTGGTTTACAACAATCGATAAAGATAATATAAAAATAACTAATAAGGCAACGAATTCTTTTCTTTTTAAATTATAGTCTTGCAACACTTTCTTAATGTATACAGAAGCTATAATTGCAAATATTAAACAATAGCAGCCTAAATACCTTATTAAAGAAGCTGTTTTTATCGCCTCTGAATAAGAAAATGCAAAAAAGAGGCCAATTTGTACTATAAGTTGACTAGCGAGTAATTCAGGGTTTTCGATCATGTATGTAACCTTGAGCTTTTTTTATTTTTAAAGAACCATATCTAATGGCGAAAAGTTATTGTTCAGTTATGAACAGAGCGATTTCGTTTTTAGTCCCTCCGTCAAAACTCTCCCCGCCTGAATTAACAAGGGGTTTCATGTCATAAACAGCTTACAAAATCCATAAGAAAATGGTATAATTACCGCATAAAGCTTACGGATTTTAAAATTATGCCTATAGAAAATATTACTTTTCTCCAAAAACAAGAAAGGTTATTTGAAGAGAAATTATCTACAAAACTAAATCCTAAAAACAAGTTATATAAACTAAGGGATTTAGTAAATTGGTCTGAACTTGAAGCCAGAGCATTGCCTAACATTGAAATCAAGCAATTTGGTAGAAATAAGAAAGATCATAGAGTAATGCTAGCACTATCAATGCTTCAAGCTATGTACAACGGTTCTGATTCGTTTACGGAGGAAGAGCTAAAGGAAAATATTTATTGGCAATATTTTTGTGGTTATGAATATTTGCAGCAAGATCTTGATGTGTCTGAAG
>NZ_JARJFB010000159.1:0-3651 GCF_034554655.1 Candidatus Megaera venefica | reverse complement strand
CATATTTTATTCCTCTTGGTTATATTAATTGATTATATAACCTATAAGGAATTTACACACTTAGATGGACAGAGCCTTTATCTATGCTACCGCCGCCCTACTTGAAATTAATTTCTTATTTAGCCGCTTTTTTAGCATTTTTAGCTGCACGCTTTTCTTTTATTGATTTATGAGTTGGTTCTTTTTTTGCTTCTTTCTTTTTATCTTGTCCTTTAGTCATCCTATTTACTCCTTAAATGATTAGATTTTGCATGTTATCACACTAAATGTGGTTTTTTAACATCTTTTTCCCTACCCAAGTTACAACAGCCTTAGTTTACTATTTTATTGCAACATTTTGTATAGATATATACGAAACATCTATTGCAATGATTATGATAAGAAGTAATTGCTATTACATCATTAATCAATCTACTACGTTAACATAAAAACACCTAACGTATTTTGTCTATAGAATTTCTCTCGATTCAAACTCCGGTTAGTTAGATTAATCTGATATTTTATGATAGAATTTACATGCTGTAGTAAATTCTAAAGAAAGGTAGTCACCATAGATTCTCAGGATATCTTAAGAGCCATCTCCTTAACATTATTTCTTGCCTTCCTTATGTTTATGTACTTAAGGAGAAACAAAGGCGCGAACTCTTTTGCAAACGTAATTTTATGGGGCGTAATTTTTGCTGTTCTCATTGTCTTGTATGCATTCAGATTTGAACTTGGCACACTAAAAGAAAGAGTCTTATCAGTCTTAATTCCTTCTTATAGTTGGACAAATGAAAAAGGACAACTAATTATTGCTCGTAGTAATAATGGCCATTTTTACCTTGATGCAACAACGAAAAATAATCATAAAATCACATTTTTAGTAGATACAGGTGCAAGTGACATTGCCCTTACTCAGGAAGATGCACAAAAGCTCGGATTTAATGTTTCTAAGTTAAAATATACTCAAAAATACAGCACAGCCAATGGTGTTAGCTATGCAGCTCCAGTTAAAATTGATCAACTGACAATTGGCAACAAGAGAACTTTTCATAACCTCGAAGCTCATATCACCTCTGGCGGATTAGATATTTCATTGCTCGGTATGACTTTAATAGGAAGTTTCAAAGACTTTAAAATCACTAGAGATATGCTTATCTTAAGTTATTGAAGCTAATTCAACCTAATTTTATAAAAAAATATTCATTTCTTATACCACAGGTTTAGCCATATAAGACATTTAGAATGGGTCTATTGTTAATTTGATAGCTCCACAAGATATTATGCTTAACAAACAAACAGAGAAATTGATTTTCCCCTAAATCCTTAATACTATTTTAACTAAATGGTAAGCTGTAGGACCGTACAATAGCGCAATTAATGTGGGGATATTAATGTCTAAAGATAAAAACGTAGGTTACTTTGAATGGCTAAAAGCTCAAGGAGTAGAAAATTCCTTTGAAAATACATATGGTCATAATAGGACACAAGCAAAAAGCGTGTATTCTTTTGCCTCACAAAAAGAAGCTCTAGATTTTAAGAACAAATATCTAGCTGATGGCAGTGCCTTTGGTGAAGTTTTTTTTGATCAAAGACTAAAAAAATATGTAATGCCAATAAACTTGGAAGCTCAAGAATTATTAAAAACCCAATTTCAAAAAGAACAACCAGTAGCTCTTACTCTTGAAGATTGCCAAAGGCAAATGGATTTGGTTGATCAAGCCAAAGATAAAGTACAGAAATTTAATGGAGCATCATTGAATCCAAAACTGCAAGGTACGAGAGCTTTTGCTGCTGAGCATTCTAATGTATCCGATAGGATTGGACAAGTTGCTGATATGCTCAGCAACAAAAAAGACAAGGGGTGGAGAGAAGACGCTGCTGCTAGTGCAATTGACATTATATTAGCTGTATATTCCGCAACCAATGATCATTTACTTTCAACGCAAGAGCAACAAACCTTAAAAACCACTCAACAAGCAATCTTAAAAACAGATCAGAACGATAAATTTGTGGGAGGCCTAAAGTCTGATAGTAACTTCATAATGTATCTTAAAGAACAATATTATGACGACACTAAGAAAGGTGCAAGGGTAGAACTAATTAGAGAAAATACTAATCAACTCCTTAATGGGGGGCAAAAATTAATCCTTGATAAAGATACTCCTAACGGAATTACTTCTTTTTCAGCTAACCCAGGGGATCATAATTCTTATCACCAACCACGTTTCTTTCCTGATCAAAACGGCTTATCAGAAACAGATACTGTACTTTTGAGTGCTGGTGGAATGGCTGGCCACACTGCCATGAGGGTGCTTAAGAAAGAAAAAGATGCTAAAGCACCTGGTGGTTATAGATATTTTTACACAAAAGTTGATGCCGGAGGTGGATTAGAAAGGGTTGACCATGCCACTAAAACTGGCACAGGGATCTATACAACAGAAATTACTCCATATTTTAAGACCAAGGAACTACCAAATGGTAAATTAGCAGTAATATATGATTCTAATGGAAATCCCCAGAAAATGAGCCAAATGGAGATAGCCACTTTAAATTCAAATCCAAAAGAATATCAACGCCACATGGAGGCAAACCTATTTGCACTTATCAGCGCAGAGAAAGAAATTGCTTTTTATAAAAACAGCGGACAATTAACTGTATCTCACGGTGAACCAACCGCAATAAAAGACGGTAAGTTTGATGAATGGCAGTTTTTAAACAATAAAATTACAGGATCGCGTGGGGTAGAAGTTCCAGAAAGAACAAAAATTACCCCAATTCAATTAACTGGTAATTGTTCAGTCTATTCGGCCATGCTAACCGTTACAAATTTAGCTGGCGATGCAATTGGCTATGATGTTATGCAATCAGCAAAAACATACGACCAAGCAAAGGTTATGGAGCGTTTAGATCAGAGGAAAGTGTCTATAGAACAAGATAAACAAAATATCAAAGCCCTATCTGAAGTTCAAAGCATTTTTAGTTTAAAACCAGAGCAGGTAGTATATCAAACAAATAAAATTGGTAAGATAAGTTTTACTGATATGCACGAGGCAGAAGCATTTAAAGAATCATTGGCGAAAACTCATAATATTAATGTAACTAGCTCAAAAAGTAAGGATGGTACTAGCTACGATATAGACTTAAACCCACAACAAATAAGCCAATTAGTTAGCAATGCGAAAGGGTTTAAGGATGTTGGTTTAATACAAAATTTGCCTGAATCCAAAAATTGTGAAATTGTAAAAAGCTTAGATAGCCAAAAGCAAAAAAACTATATTGTCCAATTTGCCGATAAAGTTGAAGCAGAGAAATTTAGCAAAGCCTTAAACGAGCGCTATCAGATTAAAGGTGGGAGCGGTGGTGATAAATTTGTAGGCAATCATATTACTGGTGACGGTAGATATGGTGTTATTTTAACTGAGGCTAATATTAATTCTCTAATACCGAAACTACGCCAAGAAGAGGTGCTAAAGCAACGCGAAATTGTTGAGCAGGCAAAAATTAAACCAATAGAATTACAAGATGTTGAGGCTCCAAAAAAAGCTGATAAAATACCTGGTTACGAAATTGTAATAAGCGAAAAAACACTTGAGAATATAAACAAGTACAAAGAAAATCTAATAGCTGGACAAGAGCAACCAGGAGAATTTCTAAGAGCAAAACTTG
>NZ_JARJFB010000158.1:0-3659 GCF_034554655.1 Candidatus Megaera venefica | reverse complement strand
AGCAGAAAAAAGCGCGAATACAAAATTTCATGAGCTGGTCGATAGC
Organism: Candidatus Megaera venefica; assembly: GCF_034554655.1. Lineage (NCBI taxonomy): Bacteria > Pseudomonadati > Pseudomonadota > Alphaproteobacteria > Rickettsiales > Rickettsiaceae > Candidatus Megaera > Candidatus Megaera venefica. The sequence continues at coordinate 3,613 of NZ_JARJFB010000158.1, read as the reverse complement.
GATGACGTTGATATCAGCACTATTGAAAAAAGTTAATATTCATAGAGTGAGTATAGGTTCTATAGGATTATCCTTTACTTTATTTGTTACCATGCCATTTTGGGCAGGATATAATGTTTTAGGATTGGTTGGCTGGTTCATACTTGGGGTGCTGTATTCAATAGTTTTTGTAACTAATATATTGGGAATAACCAAAAAGTTTGATGAGATTAATCTTGTTACAGCTTTCTCATTATATCTATTAGGATGTTGCGCAGGATACTATTGTGGTTATATAACAATTGACACTTCTGAGGATACATTAGGTGAAAATGGCTTTCTAATTTCAATTTGTTTTGTATTGCTTAGCTTATTGATTTACTATGTCTATCTTTTTAGGAAGTATAAATTGTCGCAATGAAAAAATTAAATATAGTCGGTGGCGGTTTAGCTGGTGCCGAAGCGGCTTGGCAAGCTGCAAACCGTGGTATAGAGGTTACTCTATATGAGATGCGTAATCAATCAAGGAAAACTGAAGCTCACCAAACTGACAAATTAGCTGAACTAGTCTGTTCAAATTCATTTAGAAACGATGATCCAACTAGTGCTATTGGTCTACTACACGAAGAAATGAGAAGATTAGATTCTCTCATTATGCGCGCTGCAGATAAAACAAAAGTTCCGGCTGGATCTGCTTTAGCTATGGATCGAGATCAATTTTCTCAAATGGTCACTGATTTAATAAGCAAGCATAGCAATATTACTATTGTGAGAGATGAAATTAAAGAGTTACCCTCAGAAGGTAATTGGATAATTGCCACAGGCCCTCTAACATCAGGTGGGCTTGGCTTACATATTAGGGATGTAACAGGGGAAGATAAGTTGGCATTTTTTGATGCTATTGCCCCGATAGTGTACAAAGAAACTATAGATTTTAATATAGCCTGGTTCCAATCTAGATATGATAAGGAGGGCCCTGGTGGTACTGGCAAAGATTATATTAATTGTCCGTTGAATAAGGATCAATATTACGATTTTATAGACAAATTACTCTTGGGTGAGAAAACAGAATTCAAAGAATGGGAAAAAGATACACCATATTTTAATGGGTGCTTACCTATTGAGATAATGGCTCAGCGGGGACGAGAGACTTTAAGATTTGGTCCTATGAAACCTGTTGGTCTTACTAATCCGTACAGCCCGGAGAAACCATATGCAGTTTTGCAATTACGCCAAGACAATGCTTTGGGTAGTTTATATAACATTGTTGGTTTTCAGACGAAGTTGAAATATGGAGCACAAAAGGAAATTTTTTGTTCTATACCGGGGCTTCAAAATGCTGAATTTGCTAGACTTGGTGGGTTGCATCGCAATACATTCATTAACAGCCCAAAGTTGCTTGGATCAAAATTAGAACTCAAAGCGCGGCCGAATATAAAATTTGCCGGTCAGATCACTGGGGTAGAGGGGTATGTAGAAAGTGCGGCAATGGGATTGTTAGCGGGCCTATTTTCTTCCTATGAATTACAAGGAAAACAAATTGCTACACCTCCAGCTCAAACAGCAATAGGAAGCTTACTTTTACACTTAACGTATGGAGCTGATTCTACAACTTTTCAACCAATGAATATTAATTTTGGTCTGATTCCTGAATTTGATCAGAGGATACGTTCAAAACAGGATAGGGGTGCCGCTATTTCAGCAAGGGCATTAGCATCTCTTGATGCCTGGATTAATCAAGAAGGAGTTAAATATGCATAAAATAACTAGTGATGAATTTCTAGAAAATTGTCAAAAAGTTGGTATTTACTATCAGGAGATCCTTACTCATGTTTTAAATAATAAGAATTTTGTTGCTCCTTTGAAATATTCCGTTAATGAAAAATACCAAGAAACGACTTCTAAAGTATTTGAGCAAATTATTGAACATCCAGAAAAATTTACTGATATAAATTTAGAATATGTACAAACCTTTCAAAGACTAATTAGTGATTCAGTTAATAAATTTATTGGCAAAAAAAAGGGTAAGTCTGTTACTGAGGAAGAATCGACTGATAGAAGATTTAAAGACCCAGAGTGGAATCAAAATATTTATTTTGATTTTATTAAGCAGTATTATTTAATTACTTCAGACTGGATACAAAAAGGCATTGCGCAATATGACCTTGATGAGGATAGTAAGAGATATGTCCAATTTTCGACAGGGCAGTTTATTGATGCAGTTTCACCAACAAACTTTGCATTTAGTAATCCTGTAGTTATAAAAGAATCTCTTGAAAGTGGACTAGAAAATATTGTCAAAGGTATGGAAAATTTTCTTGAAGATATAAAAAAATCTAAGGATTTATTCAATATATCAACTACTGATAAATCATATTTCAAAATTGGTAAAGATATAGCCGCAACAAAAGGTAAGGTAATATACCAAAATGACTTAATGCAATTGATTTGTTACCAACCAAAAGAAGAAGCTTACGCAGTTCCATTGCTTATTATTCCTCCATGGATAAATAAATATTATGTACTTGATCTTTCAGAGAATAATTCGATGGTTAAGTGGTTAGTTGATAATAATTTTCAAGTTTTCTTGATTTCTTGGGTTAATCCAAAGAAGAAGCATGCTCACAAAGATTTTGAAGATTACTTAAAAGAAGGGATCCTTGATGCAATAAATGAAATTAAAAAACTCGGATTTAACAAGATTAATACTCTTGGATATTGTATTGGTGGAACCCTGCTTACTATTGCTTTGAGCTACTTAAAGAGTAAAAAAGATAAATCAATTGCTAGTGCAACTTATCTTACGACTCTTGTAGATTTTTCTAACCCTGGTGAAGTCGGTGCTCTGGTAAATAAGCATACATTTCCGTTGATTGAGCAAGATGTTAATGCAAAAGGCTATTTAGATGGAAAATATTTATCAAATAGTTTTAGCTTGATTCGTGCAAACGATCTCGTATGGTCTTTCTTTGTAAATAATTATTTATTAGGCAAGGCTCCGGCCGCATTTGATATTCTGTATTGGAATTCTGACCCTACAAATCTTCCGGCAAAAATGTATATTTACTACTTAAAAAATATGTATATTGACAATAAGCTTATATTGCCCGATGCGCTTGAAATGTTAGGTACTAAGATCGATGTTTCAAAGATTGATATACCATCATTCTCTTTGGCTGCAAAAGGTGATCATATTGCTCTTTGGAATGCAGTATATGATGGTTATAAAATACTTTCTGGTCATAAAACTTTTTGCTTAACTGATGCTGGACATGTTGCCGGTGTAGTTAATCCAGCAAACAATAAAAAATATTCTTATATTATAGGCGAGAACGTTGATGCTGATTCTAAGATTTGGCAACAATCAGCTAAATCTGAGCAAGGATCGTGGTGGAATGGTTGGAAAGAATGGTTGACGGTGCATAGTGGGAACATAGAAAAATCCATTGATTACGATAAGCTAGAATTTATTGAACCAGCTCCAGGTAACTATGTTAAGAAATGAATAAAAAATTCATTTAGCTTTCCCGTGGTAAATAATTCGTATGTAATTAATTAGTCTCTCCGTCAAAACTCTAAATTTTTGATATAATTTCAAGAATTTCAAAAATAAATCACCGCACATTCATTTTTT
>NZ_JARJFB010000157.1:0-3679 GCF_034554655.1 Candidatus Megaera venefica | reverse complement strand
ATCTTTTATTTTATCATATGATAACTTTGTTGAGTTGATTGAGCGCACCAAATCATAGGGGCTTATATTTTTTTTCTCTGTTGTTAACAAATCAGATAAAGTCTTAACATTAAAATCTTCTTCTGAATATTCTTTTTGGGTTAGATATTTAGTAACTATTTTTGAGTGGTTACTTTTTTGATACCCAAACACTTTTTTAGCTTGTTTATATTTATCTACAACACTTTTATGATGTAAAATCGCGTTACCTAATTTGTATGAATACAAATCTTCTTTATCTAGAGCGTGATCAACTCTATGTTTGGAAACGCTATCTTCCTCGTCCGAACTGTCATATTTAAAAATTGATTTCGACATCACTGGCTAGCTTAGAAGATTTTCTGCTACTTCTACATCTACGCCTATTACATCAACTTGATCAAGTATTGATTCTTTTACATGACTATAATATGGTTGATCAGAATACATATTTTTAAAAGTGCTAAGGTAGTCGTTACTTTCGCTTGCATGATTTTTTACTAAATTTAAGAATTTTCTGATCATGGTTGCAGTATCATCTATATTTTTTAGTGTTTCTTGAATATTTTTTTCTTTTTACATATCAACCTTTTATTTTAAGTTATGAATATTAGTTAATACTATTATAAGTAGATGCGAATGAATAATCAAGATCGATTTGAATTTATTGTTATGCAACTGTATTTAAAATTATAACATAATAAACATCAGAAAATTCACCTCAAATATTGTACATTTAATCGTAAATCGATATACAGTAGAAAATGCAGTCTATTCTCCGATTTAATAGACAATTTTAAAGGTCTGCGTATGTTTGTTTCATGAGCGAGATTGATTTGCTTTCTTTATACATTGTTCCATTCCCTCAAAATGATCTTTATCTACTGCTTTTATTAGATCTAGTATAGCTATCATTACTTCCTTGGTTTCTGATAAAATGCTTGCATCATGCTCTGGGGCACCAATGTTATCTTCATGAGAGTGAGCATGAAGAAACTCTAAGATTCGTTGTTGCTTAACTAAGTCAAATTTGTCTGTTGTTAGCGAATCTCTGAGTAGGTTTTGACAATGAGGATTTTTAAATGCAAAAAATGATTCTAACACTCTGCGAGCAACGTTTGGTATATAATAGTAATCTGCAAGATTTCCTGAATCTTCCTGCTCCGCAGTATTGCAAATTATTTGAAATAGATAATGGTATTCAGATTCGTAGTCTTCTAATAACTTGTCTAATTTTTTAATCTTACTAATACGTCTAGTTGAACTCTTTATGCATTGGGTTTGGTAAAAACTTATCTTTTTACTTTTGTAACGTTCTAAACTTTTAAAGTACCTTCTTACCAGACGAAAGAACGTAAAGTTATGTGTAAGGATAAATAACTGTTTAGCATTTTTAGTTTTTTCTTTTATATATGCAAACGCATGAAATAATGAACTATCATCCATGCTGCACACTGGATCGTCAATCACGACAATGCCGTTACTCATAAAGCTCTTATCTTCTAGAGTTTTAAGGAAATAGAGAAGAGCAATTGCAGTTTTTTCACCTTCGCTCAGCTCTTTAATTGATGTTGGTTTTTCAAAACGATGTATTATATAACCGTTTTCCTTAGATACAAACTTTAGTTCTTCATGACCAAGGTAAGATAGAAGATCTGCATTTATCTGCTCGGCAGCCTTGTGGTGTTCTTTGATTTCCTTTTCAATTTTTCTAATTTCTTCTGTTAGTTTTTTAATATTTTCAGTAGTTTTTAATATCGAAGCTTCTGCATCTTTGATTTGTTGTTTAAACTTTTTATATTCCTCAAGGTAACCAGCTACAATTGATTCTTCGTATGTTTTTCTTGCTTCTTGGGTAATTGTGCTATGTTTTTGACAATCCGAATTATGCTTATTCAAAATATTTATATATTCTTCCAATTTAGCGGCGCCGTTTTCCGGTACAAGCTCATTAAAGACAAAAGATTGAAATGGTTTTGAATTCTTTTGTTGCAAGCTCTCGCGTAATTTTGAAAGAAAGATCGAATATGTTTCAACTACGGCCTGCACATCTGAGCATGCGGTTACATAGCTATTATTAAGATGATCACATATGATTACTTTACTTGGAAAGGAAATGGACAACTCGCTTATACAATTGTTGATTTTCTCAATCAGTGCTGTAATATCTGCAATCATACAGTTATATTCATCATTGAAATGACCTTTGATGCTCTCGATACGCGCTTCCGGCAATGGTTGATCACAAAATTGGCAATCTTTATAACCTTTATGTTGGTGAATATCCAAGCCTTGTTTCACCCATGTTGAAAGTATTTCGTTATTCTTTAGCGAGTCAATTGCAGCTGTAATAACGGTTTTATCTAAGTAAGAAATTGTGGATTTATATAAAGAATCTAAATCTGGTAAAGTAATAGTTGGTATAGATAAGGTTTCTTTAGGAGAACTATCAAAGCATTGTCTGAGTTCAGTAAGTTCTATATCGTTTTTAGTATAATCAGCTGTGCTTTTACCACCTACCACCATTTCTCCTATTTTATCACTAAAAGTATTTTTATTATAATTCTTGTAGCGATTATCAGAAGATATAATTAAAGCATCTTTTATTGCTTTTGCTCCTGTAGTCCTAAGCTTTTCTAATTGATTATTTTTTGCATCTTTTTCTGTACTTAGTGCATCAAGATTTTTTTCCGCCTCTTTGTGCTCAATAGTTTTTGTTTCTACAAGCTTTTGCTTTTCCACATTTTCTTCACCTAAGAAAAAAATGGGGTTTATTTGACCATTATTTGTTGCAAAAATGTTTTCTTCTATATAAGTACGGTTAAATATACGAATTTGTAATCCGTCTGGTAAATAGGTGTTGGCAGAGCCAAGTGTATCACTTTTTATTACTTCTTTACCTACTCCGTTCTGAAGTGTGATTTCAAAATTCCCAGAAAATGATTTTTTGTTTCGTTCAATATCTCTCAAAATGTCAGCGATGGTTGTTTTTCCTGTGCCATTCCATCCATAAATCAAGTTATAATCTGCAAAAAGTTGTAGAGAAGAAGGCCAGGCAAAATCTACAAAGGTGCGGCAATTATTGATTTTATTAATTTTTATAATTTTCATACTACTACTTGTATACTTGTAGGGTAATTGTATTAGTGCTTACAGCACTTACTAAATATTAATCCCACACATATTATTTTATGCAATCGCCCTGATGAGATGTTCAAGCTTACTGCTCATATATTAGTAGGCTTAATAAGCTATCTCATAAAGCTAAAAAATTCTACGCTAAAAATAGCATACATTGGGATATTTCTCAACAAATGATAGCATTATTATGCTGACCCCATGTCGCCAACGTAGCAGTATCAAAAACACATCGGGCTGTTGAAAAAGTCTAGATTAACAAACCATAGATTAAAACATGAATATTATAATCAACTATAGAAGTTAAGTTACTTTTAATATTTGCAGAGGCTTTATTAATTTGATTGATACAGAATACGAAAATATCCAATAATAATAATGGTAGCCTGTACTAGCCTGTACTAGCCTTTTTAGGTTCAGTACAACTCCTATCATATAAGCTTGTATTTGCATATTCGTTAAACCTCTATATTTCGCTCTTTTTAAAGAATGTAAATTTTTAGCTTCAGCATTGATACCTTCA
>NZ_JARJFB010000156.1:0-3750 GCF_034554655.1 Candidatus Megaera venefica | reverse complement strand
TTGGTGCTATTGCGCATTTTGAAAGAAGATTAATTTCAGAACGTACTAAGGAAGGTATAAACGCTGCTCGACTAAAGGGTAAAATACCTGGTCGTCCTACTTTTGACAAAGAAAAATTCAATTCAGCGCTAAAGTTAATTGAATCAGGCCTTTCCCCAACCGCTGCTGCTAAGCAACTGAATATTGGGCGCTCTACAATATATCGTGAGCTTAAATATGCAAGATAGGTAATCATTTTATCAAATCCATTATATCTTACTGTGTTTTATTGTTATTGTTTTGCTGAACTGCTCTTTGATAATCTGCTGAACTCAACTTTGAAAAATGACATCAGATAAGACAAATCACATTGCCAAGTTATACTATATTACAGGACATCATCAGTCTAGCAATCAGCATCGAATTTAAACGTATAGACAATATCCTTACGAGTAATATATCTCAAGCCTTTGAGACCTTTTTGTCAAATATGACTCAATCAGGTTCTACAGTAAATTTATCAACACTCAAGATAGAACCAAAGAATTTTAAATATTTAGAGCTCAAAGCAGAATGTACTAAGTCTCTTACATATTCAGAATATTATAAACTATCCAAACAGCTAATAGATAAACTTGAAATATCACCTAAATGTATTAGGTACTACGCTGGTATTGCAGATGAATACAATATTTACAGATTAGAAAAACTTAGCAGGTCTCTTAGAAAACTATGTTTGCTATGCTACATTAATCAGAGATACAAAGAAATCATCAATAATTTAATTACCAGTTTTATCTATTATAATAACAACTTCATTCAAGAAGCCAATGAATATGCTAATCAGCAACTCTTACTCCATACAATCCATTATAACAACAATTTACCAAAAGTAAGTAGCTTATTAAGATTTATGGGAGAAGATGCAGAGCAAATAGACCATACAAATTTTTGGAAATCTGCGTACAATATTCTTCCTAAAACTCAATATCTACCAACCGCTGACTATATTGCAGGACAATCCTTTGATTTTGAGTCTGCTAAATGGGAATTCTATGTTAATAAGGCTAAGCGTATCAAAGGCAATCTCCGTATGCTATTCAGATCGATAGAGTTTTGTAGCATTAAAAAGGATGATGATTTAATGCAAGCCATATCATTCTTGAAGGATGTGTTTGATAAAGACTTGCCCTTGAGCAAAGTAGCTACAGATAAATTTCCTGATAAATTTATCCCAAAAAATATCAGAAAGTATCTACATATTGCAAAAAATGATAGTACTGCTAAATCTGAAAGTACAAAGCAAGCAAGAACAAACTCAGACAAAGCTACCAAGATCAATGCTTATCATCCTGATAAATATGAGTTTTATCTATATCAATCTATTGCGAAAGAAATTGATAAAGGAAATATTTTTTGTAACGAAAGTATCAAATACAAAAGCCTGAGTGCAGATCTTGTCTCTGATAAGGTATGGCAAAATAAAGACGAACTCCTACAAAAACTGAACTATCCTAATATCGCAGTCAACATAGAACAAAGACTTAATGAGTTAGAGGTAAAACTTCATACAAAAATTCTAGAAGTGAATAGAAAAATTGCCAGTAAAGAAAACAGTCACATTAAAATAAAAGAGAGCAAGACTAAAGATGACAAAGTTGATAAGGATGGGAAAACACAGCACAAATGGCATTTAATCAACACTACTATAGAGGAGAAAGATGACAATTTCTTTGCTGGAGTGCCAAATATCAATATCAGCAAATTACTATATTTTATCAACGAACAAACCAACTTCTGTGAAGCTTTTGATCATATTAAACCACGTTATTCTAAGCAAAAAGCTGATTACGAAGGAATCATTGCATGCATTGTAGCAAACGGGTTTAGCTTTGGTACTTATCGCATGTCGCGAAGTTGTGATATAAGCTATAGCACTCTGAGTAATATAGAAAAAAACTTTTTGAGCCTAGAGAATTTACGAGAAGCTAACGATATTATCAGTAACAAAATAGCAAGTCTGAAGGTTTTTAATTCGTGGAACATTTTACCAGATAAGTTACTGGCTGCAGTAGATGGTCAAAAGTTTGAAACAAGGCTAGATACTATGCAAGCTAGATACTCTCCAAAATATTTTGGCTTAAAAAAAGGTATTGTCCCATTTAGTATGGTACTCAACCATGTACCGATCAATTGCAAGATTATTGGCGCCAATGAACATGAGAGCCATTATACCTACGACATTATATATAATAATACTTCTGACGTTAATCCAGACGCTGTATCGGGAGACATGCATTCAATCAACAGAGTCAATTTTGCTGTGCTTGATTCCATAAGCAAATTATTTATGCCAAATTTTTCTGATCCAGAAGAACAAGTCAAAAGTCTCAAGAGCATGAAACCTTTGGTCCTTTATAAAGACTGCTTTATCAAACCTACTAAACTCGCCAATAGAAAACTTATCACAGAGGAATGGGAAAATATTCAAAGAATTTTTGTATCACTCGCTACCCAAGAATCAACACAAGCTACAATCATAAGTAAGTTGTCATCTCATAAAAGATATAGCAGAATTAGAACAGCTCTTTGGGAATATGATTCAATACTGAAAAGCATCTATTTACTGGATTTCATAGATGATGATATTTTACGTAGTCAAATTCGTAAAGCTTTAAACAGGGTTGAGTCTTACCACCAGCTACGTAGAGCTATAGCAAAAGTGCATAGTGGAAAGTTCAGAGGACAGACCATTTTAGAGAACGAGGTCTGGAATCAATGCTCTAGATTACTAGCAAACTCTATAATATTATACAATGCAATTATACTAGATAAACTACTTGCAGAGTGCATTGCACAAGGAAATATAGAAGGAATAAACTATTTAAACAGCATATCACCAGTAAGGTGGGAACACATAAACTTTATTGGCAAATATGTATTCCTACAAGGAAAAAGTACAATAAATATTGAGGATATAATTGCACAGTTACAAAAGAACCTAAAAACAACCTTATACACCTAGAGATATAAAGTATACAGGGCATTTTGGTTTATTGGCGGGGATTTGTGCTTCGGACGCCATTGTGTAGAAAAAATTCTACAGTCGATGATAGAGATTTTACCTTCTTAATCATAGACCCAAGTAACTCGGAGTTTAGTCAACATTTAAATATGCTTGGAGTTAACAAAATAATTAGCTCATCGTTAGGACAAAATATTCAAATTGAAACAAATACTAAACTTTATAAAATTTATGAACAAAATAGCCAAATTATATATGACGTGAAGTTAGGTGAGTTAAAACAGTGTGTCAACGAATCCTTATCACAACACACAAAAAATACAGAAAAATTCAAGCAAGGAATAGAACAAGTTTTAAATTTGTGCGTAGAACATTATGAGCTTGGTATTTGTTCTAGTTTCAAGAAAGTACAAGAGTTTATCAATGAATCTTTTAAACAAGCAAAAGTGAAAAACATAAAGAATGAAAAAGAATGGAACGAGTGCGTAGAGCAGGTTTTACAATCATGTCAAAAATATTATAGTGTTGGTACTGGTCTTGCTTTTAACAAGTTTAGAGATTGCATTGATATAGCTTTTAAATTTGCTTTAGCAATCAAAGATATGAAAGAATTAGAGTTAAGCTTCTCTTCTTTGGACAACGTTATATTTGATCAGGCATCTATAAGTAAGATCGAAACCGTAATTCTCTGTTCGTTCGCTCTAGCTAGTTCATTGCCGGTTTTGCCCGTATATGCGCAAAATCCA
>NZ_JARJFB010000155.1:0-3754 GCF_034554655.1 Candidatus Megaera venefica | reverse complement strand
AAAAAATGAATGTGCGGTGATTTATTTTTGAAATTCTTGAAATTATATCAAAAATTTAGAGTTTTGACGGAGAGACTAAAAAAAGCGTTGTGATAACACTGTAAAATTCATCTTGTTTGCCTAAAATCAATTAGTACACAAAGCAAATAAAGTTTCCAAGACAATTTATTATAATTTTGAAATTTCCTCAGAAGATAAACCTGTAAGATCGACGATATCGGAAATAGAATGATTTTTAGATAACATTTTTCTAGCAATTTCAATACCACGTTTAGCTATTCCTCTAGCTTCTCCTCTAGCTTCTCCTCTAGCTTCTCCTCTAATCTCGGCATCTTCAATTTTTTGCTGCTCTACCGCTAGATTATCAAGTCTGGTTTTAGTCATTTTGTCGTAGGTATTCAGTTCCTCTTCAGTCCAAGCAGCTTGATCTATTGCTTCAAAGGCTCTCCTAATAATTATATCGCTGCCGATTAAATGCTCTATGTCAGCAAATGTACTAGCTTCTGCATGTTTAAAGAAATACAACCATTTCTGCTCAAGATTCTCTAGCTGATCAATGGTTTTTTTAAATTTCTCAAGTTCTAAAAACACGAAATAGAAATCTTTTAAATCATGCTCATAAGTTTTTGTATCAAGTAACCTATGCTCTGACTTAAAAGCTTCTTTTTCAGGAAACATAGTAAAGTTAGCAATAGCTAAGAATATCACCGCTTTTAATTTAGCATATACCGCTAGCTTCTTATGATTTTCATCTTCTTTTATCACTTGCTGTGAATATGCTTTAGCGGCATAAAACTGAGCTCTTTTTTCAAAACCTTTATGCTTACTGATCTGCATCTCGACTATCACTTGATCACCGTTCTGATCTTTGCATAGCACGTCAACGATTGATTGTCTGTAAGCGGCAATCTCAGGGTCTTGTATAGTTTTTAAAAAGGTTACTTCAGTGATTTGTTCATTTCCTTCAAACTTTAGGATGTCATTTAAAAAATGAATAAGAATATCCTTGTTTTTCTCTGTACCGAAAATTTTCTTAAAACAAAAGTCGTTCTTAGGATCAAGAAACTTAGATAATGCCATATATGTAATTATTTATTTTCATTTTAATTTTGGTAGTAACTTATGTCTTACAAATACCGAAACTTCAGGTCTGATTATAACAGATATACGATTCCTTCACAAAGTTTTTTGATTACCGAGTTTGGAACAGATCGTAAATTCTTTTATTTTTATAATTTGTCTCGGGCTACATTGACATCCCGCCCATCGAATGTTCGTGTTCTTTTTGTAGTTCAAGTTTATTCATTATTTCTTGCACACGAGGAATAGCTCTTTTATATGCTGCTATATCTGCGTAAACATGAGCTGGATTTTCAATTTCATGCTTTAAATACTTCATCGGACAATCAAATGTTATATCTCCTATCTTGCAACGTTCATTTTTAATCAAACCGATAAGATTTGTATTAACGAAGCTACCGTGATGTTCTACGGCTAATTTAGTGAGTTCTTTTATAGTGGCATGGGTGTCTTCGCTATTTTTAATCTGGTCGAGCAAGTTTTGTTCAGGGGTAATTTTATGCTCGGTTATGTGCGCAGTTAGGCTTCTTAGCTCTTGAATTATGTTATCTTGCTGACCTTTATGAGCCTTACCGATTGAATCTAACAAGGTTTGAGACTGTAGCTCGGGATATTTTATATTATTGTGTAATGAGGATAAAAATTCTTGCTTGCTTGCAGTAATTTGTAATATCTCAGGGATAGTTTTAGCTTCTGCCTTTTGTATGCTAAAGTTATTTAAGGTTGTTTGTACACTGTGATTTTCAAGTTCACTATCTAAATTAAAGTAAGCTGAATTTAAATCAGGCGCATTTTTTAATTCTTCGGTTATTGTAGAGCTGTTTTTAAAGCCTGTTTTTATAGCATCCTCTGCAGTTTTCCCTAGGATTGATATGATATTATTCTGCTGCCCCTTGCATGCACCTTCGACTCTATCTAATAAATCTTTAGAATGCTGATCAGGATATTTGATAGTATCGTTTAATTCGGTAAGGTATTTTTGTTCCTTAGTAAATATAGTAATTAACTCTTCGGGCAATTTAGCCTCGAGTTTTGCTGAGGCAAACTTGTCTAGAGTTGATTTTACGTGGTGGACTTCAAGTGTTTTATCTAAATTTATATACGTTGATTTTAAATCGGTTGTACTTTTTAGTTCGTAGGCGATTCCGTCTTTATCCTTTAGTCCTATTTCTATAGTATTTGCTACCGCATTTTGTAGAAGCGGGATGATATTACGATCTTTGACCTCGGATGCTTTACGAACTGAATCTAGCAAGCTATATTCATGAATATCTCTATATTGCAAATTATCTTTTAACTCTGCTAAAAAGCTTTGTTCCTTTGACAATATGTCCATTATTTCTTCGGGTAATTTAGACTCGAATTTCTGTTGTTTAAAATTACTTAAATTTACTTGTACGTCATGAATCTCTAAGTCCTTATCTAAATTTACACAAGTATTTTTAAGGTTCTCCGCGCTCTTTAGCTCGTTAACAATTTCATCTTGCGTTTTAGCGCCGCTAGTTAGAGCGCGACGTACTAATGTATCAAGCTTATCTACTAGCAGATCGGATTTTTGAGCGTAGGCTAGATCCACTGATTCTAGTATATGCTTTTGCTCCTTAGGATATTTTATTATCTCATGTAAGCCTGCTAGAAAACTTTGCTCTTTTACTATAATTGCAATCATTGCTTCAGGTAGTTTAGCTTCGATTTTAGCAGTCTTAAATGATTCTAGATTTGTTTCAATATAATGATTCTCACGTTTTTTATCTAAAGTAGTATGAATATCTTCAATATTGATAGTGGATTTTAACGCGCGCATGATCTCGGAATCCGTCATTGAGCCTTCTTGCCTAGCTTCTACGATAATTTTCTGAATATCTTGCAAGAGCTTTGGTTGCTCATGTGAAATTTTAGCTGCTTCAGGTATTTTGTAGTCTTTAGAGGCGTAGTGCGTCATAGCGCGCTTATGCTCTTTCCAAAGTCCTGTAAGTAAACGTTGCTCCTTAGCTACGACTTCAAGCAATTCATCTGGATCGGCGGCTTGTTCTTTCTCTTTATTAAATAGACTGCGTTGATTAGATATGTAGCCGTGTAGAGTATTATTACAAAGTTCATTTAAATAAATTAAATGTCCGCCCATGGCTATATTACTTAATTCACCGATTAATTTCTTCTGCTCAACATCCCCGCCAAAAGCTCTGATAGCCTCTATTACTTGAATATGATTACTATATGCCATTTCGCCATACACCACCGCTTCTTTGGTATTAGATAATTCGGCTATTCCTCTTGACCTGCTATGTTTGAATTCATTAAGCAACTTATCCTCATTGAGAGTATATTTACTAATGTATGCGAAGTCTTTTTGCGCTGCCGGAGTTAATTTACTTAACTCCTCAAAGTTAGCAAAAAACTCAGCTAAAGTTTTAGCTTGAAAACTGTTAATTACAGGATTGAATATTTCTCTAATTTCTAATATTCCACCTATGTCGCGCCTTTGTAAGATATCGTTAAAATCACCGACCTGCTCGGGTCTTACGATTCTAACCATAGCTCCGCTCGTCCGCAGACTATCACTAGCCTCAATTATAGTTTTATTAGTAGTTGCATCTTTGCCGTCATTATCGGCTGCTATGATTATTTGCTCGCCTTCTTGCGGTACGTAATTTTTAATATTATGAATTCCGAG
>NZ_JARJFB010000154.1:0-3758 GCF_034554655.1 Candidatus Megaera venefica | reverse complement strand
CTTCAGACACATCAAGATCTTGCTGCAAATATTCATAACCACAAAAATATTGCCAATAAATATTTTCCTTTAGCTCTTCCTCCGTAAACGAATCAGAACCGTTGTACATAGCTTGAAGCATTGATAGTGCTAGCATTACTCTATGATCTTTCTTATTTCTACCAAATTGCTTGATTTCAATGTTAGGCAATGCTCTGGCTTCAAGTTCAGACCAATTTACTAAATCCCTTAGTTTATATAACTTGTTTTTAGGATTTAGTTTTGTAGATAATTTCTCTTCAAATAACCTTTCTTGTTTTTGGAGAAAAGTAATATTTTCTATAGGCATAATTTTAAAATCCGTAAGCTTTATGCGGTAATTATACCATTTTCTTATGGATTTTGTAAGCTGTTTATGACATGAAACCCCTTGTTAATTCAGGCGGGGAGAGTTTTGACGGAGGGACTAGTTATAGTGGTAGCATGAAACTTATTTCCTGTAAGAAGATATCCTTTTGCTAAGTTGTGTTTGAAATCTACGTCTGCTGGAGAATAGAGAAAAACTTGTATTCCTCTTGACTCCAAATATTGGCTAATTGGCACTAATCTATCAAAATGAAAATGCCACAATTCCTTTTCAGGAGATTTTTTATGAGATAAATCGGCTATAAAGCCAACGCAATACAGGTTAGGCGGAAACCTATATGTATCAACGTTATATTTTTTTTGTTGTAAAAAAATTTTACTGTCAAACATCAACTATTTTCCATCATAATTTGATATAGAGCAAGCAGTGACGACAGATTGTGCTGGACATAATCTATCCTGATTTCATGTGTATTAATGCTACCACGAAAACCACCGTAAGCCTTCTCTCTAACTGCTAAATACATAGTTGTAAGTTCAGTATATTGTGTGCGCAGCTGAAATCCTATTGTGCGCTTTGCACACTCCATAATGGATAAAGCTAGCTGCTCATTATCATCATAATCCCTTATCAGTCTGTACGCTGCTAGTAAACCTTCACTTCTGGTCGCTGCTGGCGTTGACCTAGGATCACCTGCGTAGAAGCTGCCAAAGTAATCAGGATATTTGACCTGTAAGTTTTGTTTATTCATTATTGCATTACATATCTTGGCAACATGCTCAATAAATTGTTGATCTTGTTTTGCACGATGCAGTTCATTCAAACCATAAAGAAGCCAATGATCATGCTGCAATTCGCGGACAGTCTTGTTACCATCTCTGGTATTAATTAGCCATTTTGCAATTTTATATGCAGCTTCAACAAATCTTTTATCTGGAACAATTTTATTTGCAAGCATCAAGCCATAAATTGCCTCCCCCGGGTAGTAATCAGAAATCATGTTCTTGTAATTCCCCTTAGGATAATATTGTATATGACCAGGAAAACTACCATCCTCATTCATCTTTTCCAAAATCCATTCGCAAGCTTTTTTCATAAGTGGGACGTAAGCATTATCCTTTGTTACCTCTGTGTATTTTGCAATAGCTAATATCGCAAGGCCATTGCCACCCAGTTTAATGGAACCACGTTCTAGTAAACATATTGTGTTAGCGTTTTCAATACCAGGTACAAAAAACCTTATCATGTAGGACATGGCTCTTTTTATTGCCGGTAATATATTGTGATCTTTTAAAACGTCATAATATTCCGCCATGGAAAAAATAGTTCCAGCGTGCCTGAGAACACTGTAGTCTTTCATGCTACGGTTAGCGTCAGCGTAATAAGAGTAATCAAATCTACCAGAAGGGTAAACTGAATCATTAAGGTATAAGGCAGCAATCTTTATTGAATGCTTGATATCTTTTATATCAATTTTGTTATAAAGCTTTTGCCCCCTATAAAGCATATGTAGTTGCTCCTTCTCTACCAAAAACCCTTCGGTTTCAAAAAGATAAACTGTAAACTTCTTGCTGTTTAACACCTGGAAAAATTTACTTGCTTCTAAAGGGCTATTTTCAAGGTAATTATAACTTCTATTGAGATATAATTCTAAATTGTCATCAAGCAAAAAATTATAGGCAATTTGTTCAGGTAAGATTGCAAGTTTATATTCCACAGCAAAAGCAATACCGTGCAAACCTCTTTCTAAAGGATATCTGGTATCAGCGGTGCAGTTTTTAAGCACTATTACATTTGTAACAATATCAAGCTTTACCACAAGATCATCCACCTGATAACTGGCAAAATCTTTTAAAAATCTTGCAAATAAGACTTCTAGAGCACTAAGCAAGCCGAAGCTACCTTCACAAAAAACTGTTGCCGTAATATTTTTAGGCGCAATACTCAGAAAAAGCATTCTTGGAGTATGATCTTCAATTACAAGCTTCTTAGGATTATATTTTTTATCCTTTAATGAATCGCACAAAACTTGCTGCAATATTTCAAAATCGCTCTTCTCAAGCTTGGGTTGTGAATTAAAATCAATATGATCGAACCAAATTTTCTCTTTCTGCATATCGCTTATGTCCTTTAGCTCTATAATAAATTCATGGGTATTTGGTACAAGGCTGGGTGGCACGACAAATACCAAGCTCTCCAAGTAGCAAATAAATTACTATAATGACAAACAAATATAAGCAATTGGTTATGCTTGATCCACTCAATTAACTAGATCATTTTGAACTATAATAAATTAGGTGGTTGATTTGCTATACCTAATATACATTTCCCAGTTTAAATCAGACATATGAATTTTAGTTCGTTCGATTGGATGGTTGAATTAATAGAGTTATTAAATCCACAGCGAAATGGTTTTATACGCAATCATGCTGAACATACTACACTTCACACGTTTTTTGACGTAAGTCATCCCCGACTTGTCCGGTATCTTTTTCTACTGCCCTAGGTTCATGGGTCAAACCCAGACTGACTGTACTGTGTATAGTAAATTAAACTGGGAAATGGTACTATTCTTCAACCGCTTCGACACCTTTGACTTCAGGCACAAAATGTTGAAGCATCGATTCAATACCATTTTTGAGAGTAATCGAAGAACTTGGGCAACCAGAACAAGCACCACGTAATTGAAGGTAGACAATACCATCTTCAAATCCTTGATAAACAATATCTCCACCATCCATAGCGACTGAAGGCCTAACCCTTGTTTCGATAATTTCTATTATTTGTTTTTCGATATCAGACATGCCATCTGTATCGATATCTCTAAAAATATTCTGAGGTTCATCAAAAACAGGCAAACCAGCAACTAAGTGATCCATTACGACCATCAATATTTCCGGCTTTAGCAGCGACCATTCTGACTGTTCTGATTTAGTAACTGTAATAAATTCCTTGCCATAAAAAACCGCTTCAACATTACCGACTTGAAAAATCTTAACGGCCAAAGTGCTTCTTTGCACGGCTTCTTCAAAACTATTTAAGAAAATTGGCCCTTCTGGACTAATTTCAAGACCTGGCAAAAATTTTAGTGCATTTGGATTTGGCGTTTCTTCAATCTGAATAAACATAAATGATTCTACTAATATAATTAGAAATGGTACCCGCGGCCGGACTCGAACCGGCACGAGCTAGGCTCCACAGATTTTAAGTCTATTATGTCTACCATTCCATCACGCGGGCACAAATCACTAATATCCTAGTGATAACCTAAAGCATGCAGTATTTAAGTCGCCTGACACAGTAGAATAATTCATACAAAAAAACAAGCGTTTTGTAGTCTCTCCGTCAAAACTCTAAATTTTTGATATAATTTCAAGAATTTCAAAAATAAATCACCGCACATTCATTTTTT
>NZ_JARJFB010000153.1:0-3807 GCF_034554655.1 Candidatus Megaera venefica | reverse complement strand
CTTCAGACACATCAAGATCTTGCTGCAAATATTCATAACCACAAAAATATTGCCAATAAATATTTTCCTTTAGCTCTTCCTCCGTAAACGAATCAGAACCGTTGTACATAGCTTGAAGCATTGATAGTGCTAGCATTACTCTATGATCTTTCTTATTTCTACCAAATTGCTTGATTTCAATGTTAGGCAATGCTCTGGCTTCAAGTTCAGACCAATTTACTAAATCCCTTAGTTTATATAACTTGTTTTTAGGATTTAGTTTTGTAGATAATTTCTCTTCAAATAACCTTTCTTGTTTTTGGAGAAAAGTAATATTTTCTATAGGCATAATTTTAAAATCCGTAAGCTTTATGCGGTAATTATACCATTTTCTTATGGATTTTGTAAGCTGTTTATGACATGAAACCCCTTGTTAATTCAGGCGGGGAGAGTTTTGACGGAGGGACTATATAAGAATTTTTGGACGGCCCATAAATTCGATAATTCATTAAAAAATTATCTTGAGAAACTATTACAAATGATAGTTTATACTTATCCATTCCGCAATAATGCAAAGAATTAGAGCTAAAAGTAGACTTGTTTTTATGAAAAAGAAGGACATGCATTAGAATTTTTTTAGACATTGTCGTCTGATCAAGCTGTTTGGTTTTTAATAAATTGATAGGCATATCAAAGCGATATTGTAGTAGTGAATTGTCATTTTGTTCAAATAAGTAGGACTTGGTGGCTAAAGAATTAGATCCATTTACCCAATCTACAGTAACATTTTCGTGTAATAGAGAAGCTGTATTAGATTGCCTATAAAACACTGCAGTTCCTTTAGATGTAGCCGAGAATTGCCTTTCTTTATAGTTGATGATTTGTCTAGAAATGCTCCACCTACCATTGAATAGGTTAAATATGTCATCAAACGTAAGTGATACTATAGGTTTCATATTTCCTAGAAAACTGTTACTTACCATTTTGTATGCAGTGGATGTTTACAACATAGTCTTTAGTGAGTCTATCAACGTGATAATTAGTAAATATATCATAAGAAGAACTCGATGCATAGGGCACGTTAGACCTCTTAAGAAAATTAATTAGTCCTTCCACTCCAATAGCGAGTGCAACGTTTTTAGGTGGGATATTGGGATCGCTATACTTATAGACCAGTTTTGCAGTTACTACACCGACTAAATTGGAGTTTTTGTCAAGCAAGGGTCCACCGCTATTACCATGATTTACATTATCAGTGAATTCTATATGAGTGAATCCCGTGTCTGTATCTTTTCTTGTATTAAGTACTTTTGCTTCAAGGATAATATAATTACCTGATTCGCCCCTTTCTAAAGGGTAACCTATTGAAAATAATATATCCCCTATATTTATTTCGGAATGATTGTTTCTCAAATAAGGAACCCTCATGGGAGGTGAAGGAGACTTTAGAGTTGCTAGATCAAGTTTATCATCGAAAAGCATTAGCTTTACTAAAGTTGGTTTTACTGCTCCCCTAACTGCTATATTTAAACAATTCTCAACTACATGTTTATTAGTTACGATAGTGTCTTGATTTACGAAGAATCCGCTGCCTATAGTTATTGGATAACTTTTACCAGGTTGTAAATTTTTGAATCTAAGATTATCCCAATCACTTGCGTGAGCAACGGTGCTAGTAATGATAAAGAAGATAGCATATTTTAGCATATATTTCTTTATTCTTGACAAAAGAAGAATTAAAAATAAGACTACACCAATATTAACGACTAGTACAACTTGTATGACATTTTTTGAAGAATTTAAAAAGCGTGGTTATTTTCATCAATGCACCAACGAATTGCGTTTACAGCAGAAGGAAAAAGACCAGAAGATTGTTGCATATCTAGGGTTTGATTGCACAGCCCAATCTCTCCACGTTGGTAATTTAATGCAGGTGATGATATTGCGTCTGTTGCAGCAATATGGACACAAACCAATTGTTTTAATCGGAGGAGCGACAACAAAAATAGGTGATCCAACTGGAAAAGAAGAAGCTCGAAAGTATTTATCTGATGAAGAGATCGCTAGTAATATAGGTGGTATAAAAAGTTCATTATCTAAGTTTATCAAGTTTGGAGATGGTCCAAGCGATGCTATAATGGTGAATAACTCAGATTGGCTAGAAAAAGTCGGCTATATTCAGTTTTTGCGGGAAATGGGGCGTATGTTTTCTGTAAATAGGATGCTGACTATGGATTCAGTGAAATCAAGATTAGAGAGGGAGCAATCTCTGACATTCCTAGAGTTCAACTATATGCTTCTGCAAGCTTATGATTTTTATCACTTAAATAAAGAGTTTAGGTGTGATATGCAACTTGGTGGTAGTGATCAATGGGGCAATATTGTGACTGGTGTTGAGTTAATTAGAAAAGTTAGTGGCAATGAGTCGTTTGGTCTGACTACACCACTTCTAACTACCTCATCGGGAGCCAAAATGGGTAAATCTGTTAGTGGAGCAATATGGCTCAATGAAGAGCAATTATCGTCATATGATTATTATCAATTTTGGCGAAATACCGAAGATAATGACGTGTCAAAATTTGCTAGGCTATATTGTGAGTTTTCGGATCAAGAGTTAATAGAATTTGACCATATGGTCAAACATAATATAAATGAGGCCAAAAAGACCTTAGCTTATGTTGCTACAAAACTCTGTCATGGAGAAAGCAAGGCCGATAAAGCCCAAGAAACTGCAATAAGAGTCTTTGAAAAAGGAGAAGTAGGAGATGACTTGCCTGTTATTACCATCGACAAAGAAAGAATAAAAGTTGGCATACCTTGTTATGAATTATTTTTTGAGTCTGGTTTGGCCAGTTCTAAAGGTGACTCAAGAAGATTAATACGTGGTAATGGTGCTAAAATTAATGATAAGCAAGTTCAAGATGAGAATTTAATTGTTGACGAAAGTTTCTTTGACAGCGGAGTAATCAAGCTTTCATCAGGTAAGAAAAAACATGTACTAGTGAAGGTGTAGTAAATCACATTGAACTAAGTGTGTGCTATCGATTTCGCAGGTCTCGCTTGTGTCACGTAAGTAACCTGAGTTTGATATAAAAAAACCTATGTCATTCCGGTTGAGTCGGTCTATTTTCATGGCAAGAAGCGCTTGGGTAACCTGACAAAGTCATCCTGAGCTTGACTCAGGATCCCAGGCAACGGAAAAAAGATCCTGAGTCAAGCTCAGGATGACAGACTTTCGTTCTAACTAGAATAATACCCCGCCCTTAAATTTGCAACAGAGCCTTAAGAACAATGGTATCCCTGGTTCGGTGACAATCGACAAGAGTGGGAGCAATACTTGCGCTCTCAATAGCTTTAATGAAAACCTACCAGATGAACAAAAGATTGAAATTCAGCAAAACGGCTCTGTTGCAAATTTAAGGAACGGCTATTATTCTAGTTAGAAACTAACAATATAGCACCCTATTATGAAGCACAGAGATTTCCATTATCGACATTTTTTACCCGAAGTAATATTGCAATGCTTAAGATGGTACTTAAGATATCCAATCAGCTATCGTAATTTAGAAGAAATGATGATAGAGAGAGGAGTTGAAGTTGATCACACCACTTTATACAGATGGGTGCAAGCTTATTCGGTTGAATTAGCTAAGCCGCATTCGTTACTACTCTAAGCCTAATTCTACCTCATGGCGAGTTGATGAGACCTATATTAAAGTAAAAGGCAAATGGAAATATTTATATAGAGCGGTAGATAAATATGGCTCTACTATAGATTTTATGCTTTCCTCCCATAGAGACATTGCTGCGGCAAAGAAATTCTTTAAA
>NZ_JARJFB010000152.1:0-3877 GCF_034554655.1 Candidatus Megaera venefica | reverse complement strand
ATCTGGTACAATCTCTAGGATTGATTTCTATTATCTGCATAAAGTCCATTTAGTATGATTAGATTATACTATAAATAACATACTAATATCGCTTAGTCGAGATAATTGTCCCACGTGGGGCATAATTAAAAGTAAGATAAAATAAACTATGTATTATAGAGACACTATAATAAGTAAGACAGGATTAAAAAATAACTAATCTATATTATCATATAATAATATTACATATTATGACGATAAGATTATTCTATAATTATAGAAAGCAATAAGTACAAAAGATTTAGAATTAAGTTTAATTTATGATTTCAAGATTATGAGCAGCGGTGTTAAGCTCTACTTTTAGAGAATCAAGATCGTTAACATATCCGTACCATTCCGTGCGCAGTTTATTCCATTTTAAACCATACTTTCTAACAGCTTGGCGAATTTCACTACTAGGTTCTTGTTCAAATTTCAAAATTACGGCATGTTTAGTTGTTTGCTCTTGATCTAATTTAGTTTTACCAATTTTAGTCCACTCATCTTTAATTACTTGATTAGTTTCTAACGATGAAGCAATTGATAATAATGCGCCGTAAAGTGTATTAGTAGCTAAATAATCTAAACCCGCCTTAGTAACTAATCCGCCGACTTCAATTAAATGCCTAGTACGCATTTTGCGCTCTTTTAATTTTAATCTTGTTTCTTCTGCGAGGAGTCTATTTTTCTTTTGTTCTAATCTAACTTTTTGCTCTACTACATTTTGCATAAATTATAAATCTTTAATTATTTGTATCTAGTATATCATATTTAGTTTATAGAAAAACAGCAAATTGTCAAATCATCCACAATCAAATAAAATTAGCCGTCTCTAGTACATATAGTAATGTAGTATATTCCCCGCTGCCTACCATACCTATTTGTTTGTACTTAACTATGCTACCTAATATTAAAAACCTTTTTCCTGAGTTGGGATAAAGTTATAACATCTCATTTCGAAGAAATAGTGTTATACGCAAGATGCACTGTAAACAATGCTTGCTTTTTACTCTAGCTCAGAATAAAATAAATTAAATTTCAATTATTTACATTAGTTATAAACAATGGCAATCGGATTTGCTAAATCTAGATACGTGAGTAGAAGTACGGGAGGCAATGCTTGTAACAGTAGTGCATATAATGCTAGAACTAAAATAGTAGATGAACGTACGGGTAAGCTATACAATTGGACAAGAAAGGAAGACAATGTTTATCATGAAATATTGCTGCCTAATTATGCAAACAAAAAGTTTCAAAATCCTTCCGTATTATCAAATGAAGTTGAGGCAAAAGAACATCAGAAAAATAGTCAATTATATATAGAATGGGTACTAGCTCTTCCCAAAGAAGACGAAATTACTCTAGAAATGAAAAAAGAATTAGTTCAAAGGTTTATAAAATATAAAGGATGGGTAGAAGAAGGTCTCGGCGTACAAATTGATATTCATGCACCGCATAAAGATAGCTCTAGTAAAACTGTTGAGAACGAAAAATTATCGGAAGAAGCATTAGAGCAAAAAGAACTAAATAATAACTGGCATGCTCACTTATTGTTTACAACTCGCAGGTTTAGAAAAGACGGTGAAGGTTTAGAGAGATTAAAAGCTCGAGATTTACAGCCTGATGTAAGACAGGGGAAAGTGGTAGAAGAAACAAAAGATAGTATTGCATGGACTAATATACAAAATGAGTATTTTAAAGAACAAGGGATTGATTTAAGAGTAGATTTACCGAGAGAAATTACTCAAGAACATATCGGTCCTATACGTATGCGTAGCGTCTTAAATGAGGCGGTAATTCGCAATGAAGAACGTAAATTTGCTAACATAGAATCGTTAAAAACTGGAGCGGATGTTATTGCTAGAGTTACCAAGTATGCAAGTATTTTTAACGTAAAAGATCTGGAAAGAGCGGTCAAATGTATTCCTTGTCATGAAAGAGCCGCTGACCTAGTTCTTGATGCCCTAAATTCCGATCAAATAACAGCTCTATACCACGAAGGCGGAGGAGAAAGTGGTTTTTATACTACAGCAATCGTTAGAGCGGAAGAATTAAAACTAATACGACTCAGTGGATACGTAGAGAAACAAAAGAATTTAATGACTAGGGATTCAGGCGTTGAACCTAGGGTAATAGCTAAGATAATCAATGAAGATGAATCTTTAAGCGGCCAACAAAAAGAAGCTTTGTCGCATCTAACTCTTACAGATTGCGGTATTAAAATTCTTAAAGGGCGCGCAGGCAGCGGTAAAAGTCACGTACTCGGTAAACTAGCTTCAATTGCTAATTATTCCCAAATAAACATAATTGCACTTGCTCCTACCCATAAAGCTGCGCGTGAATTAGCCTCTGTCGGTTATAATAAATCCGATACGATCAAAGGGTTTTTATTTAAACTTTACAATTCTAAACTAGATCTTCCTAAAGGCAGCTTAGTTGTTATAGATGAAGCTGGAATGGTCGGTAATGACGATTATTCCGAAGTGTTGCGCGTTGCAGCTGCTAGAAGCTGTAATGTTATATTGGCGGGGGACGAGCGGCAGCTGTCTTCTATCGGACGCGGCGGGATGTTTGAGACCTTTGCCGATAAATTCGGTTCATATGAGATGAATGATATTAGAAGGCAAGAAAGCCAGTGGAGCAAAGATATCGCCTTAGCATTTTCCGAAGGAAATATAAGGTTCGGTATTGATATACTAAAGTCGAATAATCGCTTAAATAACGCTGATACAAAAATAGATTCCATGGAATCGTTACTAAATTCTTGGAATAGCAGCTCGGAAGGTGTTGAAAACAGGCTAATTATAGCCGTTAGAAATACCGATGTTGATGCCTTAAATGCAGGTGTAAGAGAGTTACTAAAGGCAAAAAATATTTTAAGCGGATCGGAAGTATTAATTACCAAAGACGGCAAGAACTACTGCTTTATGAAAAATGACCGTATTGTTTTTAATCAGAGTAATAAAGAGGTAGGCGTAAGTAACGGAGATTTCGGTATCGTTAAGTCACTAAGCAACGTAAAATTTACGGTAATGCTAGATAACAAAACAGAAATAGAGTTTAACCTTGGCGAATTTAGTGGTTTCAAGCACGGTTACGCCTCTACCGTCTATAAAGCACAAGGCAGCTCGATTAGAGACGTATACGTACTTCATGACGGATTCTCTACTAATAAAAACTCTTACGTTGCCATGAGCCGTCATATCAAAGATATTCATCTATATACCAACAAGGTCGCAACCAAAACAGATAATCATCTGATAAAACAATTAGGCTTTAATCCTGAAGTTGGTAGTAGCCTTAATTATTATACGAAAGAAGATTTAGAAGTTAAGAGCCTTTCGGAAAGCAAAGGGGTATTTGCCAAAACCGTTGATAGGCTCAGTGAGAAACTTAAAAGCGGGATTACATCGTTTATTGATAAAAGCTCCGTTGATAGAGATTATTACGTCTTTGAAAAGCCTGAGGTTAGTAAAGCCGAGGCTTATGAAATTCTAGAACTAGTAAATGAATATAATGAGTCTCCTGTAAATTCTTCTAGCGTAGCTGATGAAGAAGCTTTTGTATTAGAGGAAGGAGCGGTAGTAGGCGGCTACAATATCAATCAAAAAGGTGTAGGTAATAATATTACTAAATCTTCAAATAATATAACAAGTAAGTCAGGGAATGATATTGCAACCTCTAACCCAAATACACTCTCGCAACAATCGCCTCAATTTACTAATACGGTATCCACAAGAAAACAGAGCATGACTCCTAAAGAGCGGTTTTACGCAAATAAAGATTATCTATTGAAGAAACAAGCCGCTAATAATGTTGATTACGAACAAGAAAATCAAAACTTACGACAAGAAATCAA
>NZ_JARJFB010000151.1:0-3908 GCF_034554655.1 Candidatus Megaera venefica | reverse complement strand
CACTTAAGCTTGTGTTATAACGACAAGTATACTGGTGGGGCCACTAAAAACGAATTTGTAACAAGGATGCTACCTAGTCAAAAAGACTCAGTAAGAAGCTTGACATAAAGAAGAATAGATGTTTTTATGACGTAGTTTGAAAATTTCCTTAACAATTAAGTTTTGTTATGAATGTTTTTTAAATGTTCTGCAGAAAATTTAGGGAAGGGCACAACAACTTATGCGTATAATTAACATTCTGACCTTCATCTTAATAACATTATCTTTTTCTCTCTCATCAGTAAAGGGGGAATTAGTAGAAAGCAAAGATATTTCTTCTGAAAAAAACTCTAGAATTTTAAGTCGTAATCAAGCAATTCTTTATGGAGATAAATTCAAAATTGAGGGGATAAATTTTTCTGGATTAATTGTTGGTGAATTAATCGCTAGCGATACTGACCAAAATAAAAGCTCCAGGTTCAATAAAAAGAATACATATAGTACTTTTTGTGTTCCTAAAATCACTCTATATGCAGTATCAAATTTAAATGAATGGGCTGCTGCAAACCTCGGATTAAATTTTGCGCCGAGTTCTGGTGATTGCTCAGCATGTGGGTATGGAGGAAAAAATGATCCTTCAAGATTCAATAAATATGATAAAATCGATGAGGCGCATATAGTATTTGCTAATAGAGATTTTTCACCTTACTTTGCAAAAATTGGTATTCAATATTTTAATTATGGCCAATATTCTCCCCACTCTATTCCAGCAAATTTTACACAACTACTTACTCAAATTCAAGCGCCTGGTATTACAGTAGGTTATATGCCACCTGAAAATGGATTAAACTTTTCGGTTTTCAGTTTTACTGATAAAATAAAAAAAGATTCAACCTCAAAAATTAATAATATAGGGATTCAAGCTGGTTATATAAGTAACGAGGAGTCTGGCAAGACAGAGCTAAGTTTAGATATCGTAAAAAACATAGCAAGCTCAGTTAATTATATTGTATCTTCAAGTCAGTGTTGTATAAACCCTCTAAATAAATCATATAGGAAATCGGTTCCTGGAGTCAGCTTTACGGCTAAAAAACAATTTTCTGACTTTTACACAACCGCTCAATTTACTTCTGCTCTCACAAAATTCGACAAGAAAGATATATCCTGGAAAGAATCTGGAGCCAAACCTGCGGCATTGTTATTAGATGTTACTTATAAATTTAAAGCTTTTAGCGAAAAGCAAAACCTAGTTGGAATGAATTATCAAAAATCAACACAAGCTCTTAATTTAAAAGGTAATGATCTTGGACGTGGTTTGCCAGAACATAGAGTTCAAGCTTATTACTCTATTGAGGCTTGGAAAAATATTGAACTTGGAACTCAAATTATTTGGGATAAAGACTATAAAAGCAAAAATGGTGGTACTGGTAAAACTTCAGTAACATCACTAATTACCTTAATGGCAAAAATAATGTGAGATGAAGATTTAAGGGCTGGCAGTTAAATGGTATAAAATTTTCATGGCCAACCACAACAGTACGTTTTGCAGTTGAAGTAGAGAAAATACATAGCCAGCGTTTAGAAACGATTACCACTAATATCGCAGGGCTTGGTCAAACCATTAAAGATAGCATGCTGCAAAATCAAAAGACCATCGAAGAAACTGCAAAGGAATCGATAAGACAAATGCAAGAAGCGTGTCTAAGCGTCTTAGAATCGCAAAAGCAACAGCTAGCTGAATTTGCGCAATCTGTTAAAGAGGAAGTGGATGAGGTAACGTCCAATCATGGCAGTAAATTTCTGAGAAATCTGGCCATCACGTTCCGACCATCTGGGCCTAGCAGGGTATATTAGCACAAATATATTTAAAGCACTGCATATACCATATGCAGGATTTTTGGACAAAAATACCGACCTAAACAATACTGAAATTAGTGTAACTAAGGCCTTATCAGAATATAGATACGCCACAAATTTTATTAAAACTAAATTACCAGATATTAGTCACTATTTTGTTCTTAAAAAAAGAGGAAAGAAAAATTTACATAAAGAAATTAGACAAAAATATGCTCAAGGAGTTTGACGAGATAAAGGAGTGGTTTGATAAATTTAGGGGATTTTCTAACAAAGATGGTTTAACTGTTGGTGCATAGGTAAGTATTTCTCTGCATTTATTCAGCTTCACAAGGCTTCTGATATTAAGGTTCAACTGATATAAATGGTTCAAATAAAAAGGAATCAACCATCCAGGTCGTTAAAACGAGGCCTACATTGATCCAAAGTCTGACATAGGCAAAGAGATTTAGAACGTTAATAGCATAACGTATATTTTAATCTTGAAAACCATAACGTTATGGTTTATGTTTTTATATATGATAGATGATAAACTTACCAATAAAAAGAAGCAATTAGATAGCTATAGGCCGTTACCAGAAGCACTTTTACGTAATTTGGATGAATGGTTTAGAGTAGAGCTTACTTATACAAGCAATGCACTTGAAGGAAATACTCTAACACGCCGTAAAACAGCCTTGGTTGTAGAAAAGGGTCTAACTATTGGTGGCAAAACACTTATTGAGCATTTAGAGGCAACTAATCACGCTCATGCGCTGGACTGGGTAAAAGAACAAATTAAATGCAAACCACAAACTTTATGTGAAAAAGATATTTTACTTATCCATGACATTATTTTGAAAGGCATTGATGATTCAAACGCTGGACATTACAGTAATGTGCCCGTAAGAATATCTGGGTCGGCAGTTGTATTACCTAATCCACATAAAGTTCCTGAGTTAATGGAAGGATTTGCAGAATGGTTAAAGGATTCTCAAGATTTTCATCCCGTAGAATTAGCGGCAGAAGCGCATTATAGATTAGTTACTATTCATCCTTTTGTCGATGGCAATGGTAGAACTGCAAGGTTATTGATGAATATGATTCTATTGATGAGAGGATATCCAGCTGCAATTATTCGCAAGCGTGATCGCCTTGCCTATATTAGTGCACTAGAAAAAGCTCAGCTTGGAGGTTCAAAAGACGACTATGTAAAAATTATTATGAAAGCTGTTGATCGTTCCCTCGATATTTACCTCAAAGCTGCACAAGGTGAAACAACTAGCTATGAGGACGATAGTAAACTACTGAAAATTGGTGATCTTGCACAACAAGTTGGGATGCGCAACTCTACTATCCGTCATTGGACAAAACAGGGATTACTCGAAGTTGCGGAAATTACTGATACAGGCTACCAGCTTTATGCTCCTGAAATGATAGACCGAATTAAACAAATTCATATACTTAAGGAACAACGCCTGACTTTACATGAGATTAAAGACTATATACAGGGCATCAGGTGAGACAGCATGGTATAGAATAAATACACATTTACTTTCCATGAACTTTTTAGCTAATGCAAGACCTATACCAGAAGAACCACCAGTAATAAAAACTGTATGATTTAGAAGATTCATTTGTCCCTTTGTTGTCCCTCCGTCAAAACTCTCCCCGCCTGAATTAACAAGGGGTTTCATGTCATAAACAGCTTACAAAATCCATAAGAAAATGGTATAATTACCGCATAAAGCTTACGGATTTTAAAATTATGCCTATAGAAAATATTACTTTTCTCCAAAAACAAGAAAGGTTATTTGAAGAGAAATTATCTACAAAACTAAATCCTAAAAACAAGTTATATAAACTAAGGGATTTAGTAAATTGGTCTGAACTTGAAGCCAGAGCATTGCCTAACATTGAAATCAAGCAATTTGGTAGAAATAAGAAAGATCATAGAGTAATGCTAGCACTATCAATGCTTCAAGCTATGTACAACGGTTCTGATTCGTTTACGGAGGAAGAGCTAAAGGAAAATATTTATTGGCAATATTTTTGTGGTTATGAATATTTGCAGCAAGATCTTGATGTGTCTGAAG
>NZ_JARJFB010000150.1:0-3978 GCF_034554655.1 Candidatus Megaera venefica | reverse complement strand
CTTAGATTTTTCTAAAAGAATTTTACTCTCGCTTATAAAATTTGTATAGGTTATCTCTATCATCAATTGGCGCTTTTTATTAGCTCTAATTCGACTTAATGACAGTCACTTGCATAAAGTTATCTTTTTTTACCATCTTATCAGATTAGATTGAAAGGTTTACAAATAAGAATTCTTTCCTGGAATTAAATTGGTTTAAGTTACAATTCAAGCATTCGGCATGAATCTATATTCATTTAATAATGAATATAGATATTTTTTGGTGATAGTTGGTAGTAATCTTGTTGCGTCTTGAGGTATTAAGTAGGTTTTTTGACCATACTCCTCTCCAAACTCAGCAATCTTTATTCTCCTCCATCCTGTGTCCAAAATAATATCAATTTCAGCAAGTGTGATAAGATACATATCTTCAGGAGAAGCATTCTTTTTTGCGAATAAAATTAAAAAACTACTAGTGGGCAATGAAGTTTTTAAACAAAAATCTTTCATATTTCTATAAACAGGAATGATATCGAGATAAAAACTTTGGCATCCATAATTTGGAATAACTGATCCATTTTTGGTCGCTCCCCCTGTGCATGTTTTCCTAAAAATCCCATCATCTTTTATTTTTAACTCAATAAATAAAAATCTTGTTCCACGATGGGTTAAAGAACCTATAAAGTCAGGGCATCCCTTAACCCATTCATTCTCATCAGGTGAATAAGCCTCAAACCAAAGTTCATCAAAACGTTGAAATTTAATATTTTCCTTAATTAAAAATGGTAGCTTCTGTACAATGTATGCAGTGAATGTTTCTATTTTGTATTCGCACTTTTATTTTCCATATCCCAGCGTTTCTTCCTCTCATTAAGATAGGCCTCTCTATGTAAAAATTCTATATCTTTCCTCACAAGCGAACTCCATAGTTATTGCAAAGTGAGGTTATGGAAATATCACGACCATCACCAAATATTCGCCACCATTTTAATAAATCACCATTTTGAAACGCACTTATAAAATGAGGAGCAATTTGAGTGGGAATAAGCAATCGCTTCCATTTAGTTGTAATTTCAATGGGTTTCTCATATTGCGCAAGCAAATGATACCGACCAGTGGTGCGAACCCAAACTTCTTTTGCACTCTCTTTGTTAAGAGGGATTTCTGATAGTCGAACTCTGTTTTCACAGAATTCAAACTCTTTATAAAAGGTAAAGTCTAAAGGTGATACTTTTGGAAATATATTGTTGCATTCATTTTTGTTAAGCTTTGTCATTAATGCTTGCCATACTAGCATACGCTTACCAGCATTATGCCTCAAAAATCCCGTTGTCATGTACTGGTGTGGCATAGCTGGATCTCTTGTAGCTGAAATAATACTGATTCTTTGTTCCACACCATGAAACAATGGGCGTGGTCTAATTTCGTGGTGAAATGCCGAAATTTTTTCAAACTTGTCAAAAATTTTTCTACGTAGAAATTGTGTCCTCTTGGATGATGATATTGCAACAGGTACAATTAATGACACGGAAGAAATATCAATATCAATAAGTTTTTCAATAATAGGTATCCATGCATTACCTTTACTACCTTCTTTATATGGTGGATTTACTATAATCTTTAATCCAGATAACTTGCTATTAGGATAGGTGATGAAGTCACAGAGTTTTATTTGCTTTTGCAGTTGTGCTTCAACACTATTTATTTCTAAGGAAGGAGATATATTTACCAAACATCTAGC
Organism: Candidatus Megaera venefica; assembly: GCF_034554655.1. Taxonomy (NCBI): domain Bacteria; kingdom Pseudomonadati; phylum Pseudomonadota; class Alphaproteobacteria; order Rickettsiales; family Rickettsiaceae; genus Candidatus Megaera; species Candidatus Megaera venefica. The sequence continues at coordinate 2,258 of NZ_JARJFB010000150.1, read as the reverse complement.
TATATTTTTAATAGCTATCATTCTAGTATCTCTATCTATCTCACTACCATGTAATTTCTTTACTAGATCTCAGCTAGACAATTGTTCTTTTTCTGAAAGTACAAGAGCAGTTGCAATAAGTAGGCTTCCATGCCCTACACATGGATCAAATATGATCTCCATATTATAGTTATCCAATAATACAAACGCAGCATAAAGAGCCACATCAGAGGGAGTGAAGAATTGTGCCAACTCCTTCTGAGTACTAGTACAACTTGGTGCTGTATGGATGGCGGATAGGATATTGTCCCATTTTCCGGATATTGATTTTCTTTTATCTGAAATCTGTACCGCATCCGTAAACAATTCGTGACATACCTTAGGGAGATTTTCAAACCAATTAAATGTTCTGTGAGGACCTAATATAGGTACAGCTTCTTTTTATTTGTTGTATTTCATGATGAGGCAAATATTCGCTCGTGCGAGTTTTGACGACATGCTCCATAAATTTCACCGGCAGGACATAGTGGTGGTTGTCTATTTTAAAACACCTTTTGTAAGTGTAGCAATCCCCTTCTGCATGGTCCTGACAAAGTGATCTTGGTAAGTTTTGAGTAGAGTTTTATAAGTGACCATTGGATCAGTTGTGTCCTTCAAAGTTTTAGTCATTTCCTCTGGCGTTTTGAAGTTTTTACTTTGCACAAATGATGATAGCTTACGCAACTGATTTATAACATTATCATGCTCGTTCTTCATGACACTTTGGATTGATAGTAGTAAGCTCTCACATCTTATGGCTTTAGGCAATGCAGTCGTGCCGTTAATTCCATCATAACTCAACCAAAGGCTCATTCACCTCAGAAAACGCCTTGTTTAAATTGATGTTTTGTGCTATAAAACAAATTACCGCTAAGTGGAATATGCTGGTACCAAATTGGGCTCTAGCAATTTCTCAGCTTCATATCTACTAGTTGTCTACGTCTTTCAACATAGCTTTTTAATAATCTTTCATCTGCCTGCTGTGCTAGATATAGAACCATATTTAGCATCTTTGCTTTCTAAAATATAAGCGTTTAATTTATCTGTTTGATATATCTATTGATACTCCTCTGCCTAGTAATTACGTGTTTTAATATACAAATGATTGTTTGAGGTATGGGGGGAACATAGGTAAGGTCTACTTCAAGCTCCTATCTCCCTTAGATACCAAATTAAACTCATTTCTTTCTGGTACTAACTTTTAAGATACTAGACCATTCATTTTGTCTACTTTCTGATTCTTTATTAATTTCTTAGAACTTAAACTCATATTTAATCCACCATTATTTTATCCTTTAAGTTATTAATTAGTGCCTGAACGAAAACTCCGTAATCCTATATATAATAAGGTTTTCAAGGCTATTTTATTTAGCGAAGAAATATTTTATATGATATAATCAGCCTATAAATGGCTTAAAGAAGTTGTTTGAGCAGTCAATATCATAAAAACTTCATACTAACTTTCAATGCGAATCACCTCAGAATTTGAAACTCAGATTAAATTAGGACAGAAATCTCTTGCATCGATTAATCTTGATTTATCGTGCCGAGATGATATTACCAAGTTTTTATTAGGTCTCCAGCATTTAGCAAAAAATCAGGAGGTGGTAAGTGAAATATTGCAGTGCCTAGAAGAATCTATTCCCCTTAAGAATAGTGGTCGTCGTGGGATGTCATTATGGAGAATATTTATTCTTGCATCGTTAAGGCAAACAATAAACAGTGATTATGATCGCTTATGCAACCTTTCAAATAATCATAAGGAGTTACGTCTTGTTCTAGGTCATGGTATGATAGATTCAGATGATTGCTATTGCTTACAAACAATTAAGGATAATATTGGTTATTTGACAAAGGAGGTACTTGATAAGATCAATAATATAATAGTAGGTGCTGGTCATGATATTCTCGATAAACGCCTTGTTGCAAGGCTTAATGTTAAAACCGACAGTTTTGTTGTTGAAAGCAATGTTCACTATCCAACAGATTCTAATCTTTTACTGGATGCCATTCGTTCTATTGTTAACAAGACTACGAAGCTATGCGACAAGTGTGGAGTTACAAGTTGGAGACAAAGTGCATATCGTCTCAGATCACTAAAGAATCTAATGAGAAAAGCAACAAGCTTAAAGCGTTCAACTTCAAAGGATAAAGATCAACAAGAAAAGCGCCAATTGATGATAGAGATAACCTATACAAATTTTATAAGCGAGAGTAAAATTCTTTTAGAAAAATCTAAG
>NZ_JARJFB010000149.1:0-3994 GCF_034554655.1 Candidatus Megaera venefica | reverse complement strand
ACAAACGATAATTTTTGGTCAATGGGTGATACTGGTCCGTGTGGGCCATGCTCTGAAATTTTTTATGATCATGGAGATGCTACCAATTTTAAGCACCCTTATTAAAGTAAACCCTGTTGATAAGTTTATTTCAGAAAAATACAAACCAGACGATATTGTTGCTTACAGTGTTTATGACGTTAATAACCAAAATGGCGAAGTTTGGAATACTTGTATAGCCACAACTCCTTTCGCTCCTCCATTAAGTGATATACTAGAATATTCAATAAAAAAATCTTTTAAATATAGTGGGATATATTTCTTATCTTTAGAATTAGGAACGATAATTGACCGTATACTTAAAGCTAGTGGAAAATCGGAGCACTTAGATAGCCTGCAAATCTTTACTATAACCACTGAGGCAAGCAATATTAGGGTTATTGTAAAATATAAAAATAACATCATGAGTGAAAAAACGGTAGAATTTCCTTATGAAAAATCGGATATGTATTTAATTGGAACAATTGAACAAGTAATCTCTGGTAAACTATTATTTTATAAGCAATATATTAAAACACTTGAAACACAACCATGCCTCATATTTTTAGTAGATAATACGCTTAAGCAAATGATATCTGAACTTAAGTTTGATAACTGCAATATATTAGCTTTAACTGGGGATGATTTAGAACTCACGACACATAATTCAGACGATAGATTTCAGGATACCGCTTTGATAGAAATGTTCAATAATAGTACTACCCATCTAGCTTCAAATAAACCGTTGCGAGGCATTACAAAACTTACGTTACTCAACAGAGTGATATTCAAGCCTGTTATTGCTATTATTTCTGTAATGATCTTAACTCTATGCTTTTTTAAATATCAAGCTATTACAGTTCAATCCCAAGCAAACGATCTTAATAAACAATACTACAAGCTTGCTGAAGAATATAGGCAAGTAAAGAAGAGAAACCCAAAGCTCTCAAATGTTGGGGATTTGCTTGAAATGTATAACTTACAAAATATAATTGCTAGACAACCCAATACTCCTTTTGATCACTATAAAATTCTTGTTTTAACTCAGCATAAGAATTTAAAGATTAATAAGTTATCTTGGAAATTAAGCAATCCTTTATTAGTCAATTTTCCTCAAAGCGATTTGGTAATATCTATCGACATTAATTATGACGGACCAATAGACTCTACATTAGAAGGAATAGAAGTTATTAATGGGTATTATAATCATATAAAAGCTAATTTTCAGAACTTCCACGTTGTTTTCACTAAGAATTCTGATGAGATTAAAGAAGCTGCAAGGAGGGTCACTATACCAGCTCATTTTTTAATTAAAGGAAAAGTTGGCGAGGATACGCATGCTAGATAAGCTTGTAGTTCATCTTAAAAATATTATTTTTTTCAAGATTATTATTTATCTGCTGCTTATAATAAGCCTTGCCCTATTAATACCTGTGTTTACTAATGATTTGGAAAAATCATCTCAAAGGAAACAGAAAGCCAACTCTTTTCTCCGAGAAGCCGCGTTACAAATAGAATCTATCAAGGATTTTGAAGACAAAATTGTTACCATAAACAACGATTATAACTCTCTAATTACGAGTACTGGAGATCTTGATTGCATAAGACGAACAGAATTTATTAATACAGTAGAATCTCTCGCTACAAAGTATGGGCTATTTGAACCTATAAGTATTAAAATCTCCAAAGGCTTCGATGGAGAAACTTCTTTTGCTAATAATGAGAATGTAAAAATAAGTTACCACACGGCCGATATTCATTTTAAAACTTTAGATCCTTATCAATTGCTAAATATTACTCATGATTTACGCGGTATTATTCCACAAGGTTCTGTAGTGCTAAGCAGTAATCTTCGGTCAATAGATGCTTTAACACCAGAAATAATCAACGAATTAACACCAACTAAAGCACCAGAATTATTAGAGGTAAAAATAAAAATTCTTCTTAGGGATATTGTGTATGAAAAATGATATAAAACTCCCAGCAGGTGTTGATCCGAAACCTTTTAACCTGTATTTTGACAAGCATTTGAGTAATAACCTTGGAGAACAACTCAAGAGAGCTATTTCTAACCTTTTGGCAATAGATTATTCTCTCAGATTGAAATCCATCCCTCAACTGGAGGAATATGTAAACTTATGTGGTTCTAGGTTAAAGAAACATTTGGATCAAAAAATTATACTTAATGAAACTTTTTCCTCAGCAATGACACTATTTGCTATTGCTATTACACCTGAAAATCAAGATGATGAAGATAATGCAAAATCTGCCGAACAATCTCAAGATGCAGTTATTGAATCCGTAATTTCTACTCATTTTGGTAATTTAAGTCATGCAGAGCAACAAGCTATTAGACTAGTCCTTAAAGATTTATTAAACGGTAAAGACGGCAAAGAATTACTGACTATTGTTATGTCAGATCCTAAATTGTTTCATTCTATAGTACTTTCTGCCGTAAAAGCTAAAAAACAACAGCAAGAAATTTCTGAATCTGTAGGGGCTCACCTAAATTCAATATTAGTCCAATCAAAAGCTCTGAATCAAAAAGTAACAGGGTTCAAATCAGCCTTTGCCAAAATTGCCTTGGCAGGAAGCGTGATCGTTGCTGCTTCAATTGGAATCGTTGTTGGAGGTTTAGCCCTTCCCGCACTTGTTTTACCGGCAACACTATATGCAATAAAATACGGACCAGCATTCGGTGAAAAGATTGGTAATATAGTTGCTCAAAGCGTACCAACTATAGTAAATGAAACAAAAAACCTTAATCAGCTTAAGGAAATAAGCAAACAAATTTTAATTGATGATCCAGATCTTTCAAAGAGCACCAACATTAAAAATGAGTTATCACAAGAAAAAGCTAAAGAACTAGCTAAAACATTAGAAATCAAGCCTATAGGAGTTGCAGAGGCTACTGATCTAAGTACTCCTGAGCGAACGTTAAAACAAAAATCTAAATCCAGCAAACGCGGAAGAGGCGCTTAATAAAACTAACTCTTTGATTCAAAAAAATATATTTAATTTTTAATTCTTCCTTATAAAAATATGATTCTTACCGTGATTATTAGCTATTTAATTACTTTTTTATTCGGTACATTAATAGGTAATTTTACCACTACTATATTTCATCGCCTTCCAAGAAATATAATGATTTCAGGATTTGATAAAAAATTAACCCAACCTCCGTTTTGCTCAAATTGTGGTCACATTTTGCGTTTCTATGAATACTTACCGATTTTAAGTTGGTTTAGCACTTTTGGGAAATGTAATTACTGTCATATTGCTATTACAAAATCTTATATAGCTCTTGAAATATTAATTGGGCTAATAGCAATAATTTTATACTACCTATTTGGTCAAAACTTAGAATATTTCTTTATTTATTTTTGCTTTGCTACACTGGTTATTTTGAATATTTTTATATACTTAAAACATAATTTCGTTCCTATAAACATTACTTTAGGGATAATTGCTCTAGGTATTATTTACCGCACCTTAACAGATCAAGAAATTTTGCTGTGGGTAACAAGTTTATCTTTTGCTGCTATTATAAGCTTATGGATTATTCGTAATAGCTTAGTAGATATCAGGAATTCTGGAAACAAAAATGCGATCAGTACAGCTACTGTGATAGTGCATTTAATTTTACCAGCAAGCCTATGGTGCCAAAATTACGGCGTATTAATTTTTACTACTATTATAATTTTCTTACGTTTATTTCCTAGTGCCATAATGAATAAGTTAAATTACCCTATTGGGATAATAACTATACTTTTTATTGGTTTGTATTATTAAATGTTAGTTCGATATAAGAAAAGCACGACTATATTTAGTCATGCTTTTCTTATATCGTCACTTCCGGTAGCAAAAGGATCCTGGGCCGAAGGCCCACGAAGCCAACTAGTCTCTCCGTCAAAACTCTAAATTTTTGATATAATTTCAAGAATTTCAAAAATAAATCACCGCACATTCATTTTTT
>NZ_JARJFB010000148.1:0-4024 GCF_034554655.1 Candidatus Megaera venefica | reverse complement strand
AAAAAATGAATGTGCGGTGATTTATTTTTGAAATTCTTGAAATTATATCAAAAATTTAGAGTTTTGACGGAGAGACTAATTAATCTTTACTTTGAATATTAAGGTCACCCACCTATCCTTTTGCAAACTATCACCTACGGTAAAACCAGAAATATTATAGGCTTCCACTATATTTGAGAGTTGATAATCTAGAAAACCAGATAAAATCAATATAGTACCCTCGTGCGAGATAGATCTAATGGCCTTTGACATTGAAATTAACGGGGAAGCGAGGATATTACTAACTATTAGATCAAATTTTTTATCCCATCCTTTAGGAATACTCAAATCTTGTTCTGAATTTTGGTAAAAATAAACATTTGAATTATTACAAAATCTATTCTCTTTGGCAATTTTTATTGACACTTCTTCTATATCACACGCTAGTATTTTAGCATTTGGCCAAATTTTCTCGGCAACAAAGCTTAGTATACCGCTACCAGTACCTATATCAAATACAGTGTTTATTTTCTGATCTTTAAAGGAGCTCATAGCATCAATACACAACGACGTCGTGGCATGATCCCCTGTTCCAAAGGCTCTGGAGGCCTCAATGTAGATAGGGACCTTGTCTTTAGGGCATTTCTCACTTATAGCACTTGAAGTGATAAAAAAACTTCCGATTTCGATCGGTTTTAGTTGTTTTTGATACTCCGCTACCCAATCCTTATCTTCGACTTGTTGCAGAGTTACTTCAGAGTAAAAAAGTAGGCCTTGAGTTTTTGCATAAATCTTTAATGTATCAACTAAAGAATCAATTTCAGGTTTTCCTTCAGTTAAAACCTCCATTACCCATAAATCATTATCTTGAGAATCAATCGTTGAAGATTCAACTTCAGATGTACATATTCCAAGAACATCTTCTGGAAAGAATTTCTCAAAAACTTCAATATCTTTATACTTTAAAATAAAGCTGAGTTTATAGATTAGTTTTGGTTGACTAAATGGGTTATTCATAGTTTTATAATCGAAATGCCAGTTACTTAATAAACTTGGTGTATAGCAACTAATCGTTTAAATTTCAATGTTTTTAATTTGTGAGAAAATTGTATGAATAAGATAAGAATTTTTACTACATATCTGTTGATAATTTTATTTGCAGGCGTAACTATCGCAGCCGAGCAAGAAGAAGTTGCTAAGCCAAAGGCAAAACTCCATGATCCCGCTGAGTTTCAGAAAGTTATTGATGAATACAAAGATTATGTTGCAAAAATTCCGCCTGAAATTAGAGAAGAAATTATCACTTACAGAAAGGAAATTGCTAAAATAAACAAACATAAAAAGATCCTTTATACTAAACTTTCTCAAGCAAGCCAAAATTACTTAAAAAAAGAACAACAATATAAGAAAAAACTACCTATGAATCGTAAGAACTTAATTTCGATTGATCCACAAACCACCGATACACAGAAAGATAGTAAATAAATTATGAGTAATAACGGTACCGCTATCACCTACGCATATTTCTAAACCAGAACTGCAGTAGGTTTGCTGGACAATTTGTATTTCAAAGCTTTTTGTCCAGCCATACCCTCTAATTAACCTGAACTATGGATAAAGATATAGAGTTGTATGGTTTTACTGGGATTTGCTGTACGCACTGTCGTCATCCTGAATTTACTTCAGGATCTCAGGAAATAGGAGAAAATACTCGGCCTAAGAGATATGCGAAACCCACTGATTCGGCATGAGGGTAGATAAGAAGATACCGGATCAAGCCCGGTATGACTATATTTCTTGCCGGACGTAAATAAATCTAATATTCATCTTATCCATAGTTGGGGTTAATTATCTTTACAAGACCCTTGTTCTATTGCTACTAAAATAGCCTATATATTTACCAATCTTTTGCGGTACAGTTCTAGCTTTTTCTCAAATATAACCATTGCAGCAACAATTTCAGTATATTAGAAATCATTGTCAGAATGTCCTTCTTGACCAAACAACTGCACATCATCAGTATGATTAATATGCACATCTATACTTGAATTATTTTCTATCGCCTTAATGGTTGACAGAGAATATCCTTCAAGTGCTTGATATTTGCTTAAAATAATTTCTGGACTTATATTTAATACTTCTTCTAACTGAAGAGATACAAGTCTTTCTGATCCAATATCAAAGTACTTAATATCTATTTTATCTGCTAACACTCCTTGTTTATGTAAAAACTTTATAGCAAGAATTAACTGATCTTTTGATGGCTTATAATGACCACTAGATGCATCAATTTCTACAATTTTTCCGGCTTCAACTTTGAAATGTCCGCCACATGCTACTGGCTTACCAAAACCATCTTTTTTGCTAAAAAAACTGTGTTGATTACCAATTTCATCACCACTAACTTCGCCACGCATGGTAGCAGAAAATAATTCTCCATGACGATCTAAAACCCAGAGATAAATATATTCTAGTTGAGTAGTTGGATTTAATTTTGTAGTTACAAATAATTCATTATCTTTGTCGTAAATCAAGCCATCTTTGATAGACAATCTACAAGTTACTTTCTTATTTAATGTATTATCAGGTCTATCACTCTCATTAGAATAATGCGGATCAAGTGTTCTGATAACAAATTCACCATATTTAAATTGTGGATGTTCAGCTGGTGGATATACGCCATATTTATTAATCACAGCTTGTATAATCTTACTATCTGACTTTTTAATAGTTAAAGCACATTCCTCTGAATAATCAAAGCCATTTGCAATAGATAACTCTAGTAGCTTTGATTGTTTATTATTCATACATTGCTTAAAAAGATCTTTCGATACAATTATATCTTTAGCATATCTAGATAAGATAAATTCTCCCATATCAAAGCAATGTGTATCTACTGCGTATTTGAGGACTGAACTCATATCAATTTTATTATTGGTTTCAGCATTTCTTGAGACCAATATCTCAATAATTTCTTTCTGATTATTTAAAGCAGCTTGATGGATTGGAGACTCATAAGACTTCATGGTCTCAGAATATATCGTCGCTCCTTTATCAAGAAGAAAATTGACAATAATTTTTGTATTAGGTCCTCCTTTCTCTATTGCAGCAGTTAACGGCGATTTCTGTGTAACATTATCAGGATTTACTTTTGCTCCAAGGCTGAGGCAAAGTGAAAACATATCTAGTTCTCCTGTAGATACTGCTAATTGGGTTGCCGCGGATAAAGGAGGAAGTGTATAATCTGCAACAGGGTTAATATTTGCTCCTAGCTGAATTAAGTATTGAACCATGACACGAGAACAGGCTCCATTTACTTTTATAACTTCAGTTAAAGGGCTAGAGAAACAATTGGTTGGATTTAAATCAGCACCTAAGTCAATCAATTTACCAAAAGTATAATTAATATTTTGAGTTGAATCAGCTTTAGCAGCAATCGCACAAGCAGCTCCAAGGGGGGTTATGTCTAGCCTTCCTTGATACTCTGGATTAACTTTAGCACCTTGTTCCAGGAAGAAATCTATAATTTGCGCATTTTGACTGTAGATAGCATGAACAAAGAGAGGAACTCTGAGATTATCAAAAGCATTTACGTCAGCCCTTTCCTTTAATACAAAATCTTTTATCTTGTCTAAATCAAACCGTTGAATAGCACTTACAAAATCATTGATATTAACTTCCTGTCTTTTCATAAATCTTACCTAAAATATTTAATTATTAGTAAGTATAACGTAACATATATATTAATAAACGTCAATAACTTTTAAGATTTATCTATAATTATAATAAAAACCAAGGATAATTAATTCCTAAATATAAAAACTTATTTTCTTAATTTTCAACAATATCTTCAATATTGCTTGTACCGTGGGGGGTCTTGTTCCATTTGAAGGGAGATATGATAATTTCCCAAAGAGCCCTGTAACTTGCAATAGTATGTAAAATAAAATATAACGGCCAACATATAAACACTATGATGTCCGATAAGGATCTGATAATAACTGGAGAAGTTCCGTTTGAGATTACTATATAAGCTATGGTATAC
>NZ_JARJFB010000147.1:0-4071 GCF_034554655.1 Candidatus Megaera venefica | reverse complement strand
ATACAACACTATGGAATTAAGATTAACGGGGTTTTATCGTAAATAACTTTTCTAATAAAATTCAAGAGAACTCTTTTTAAAGATAAGTCAAAATAATGGAAGGTAAGTCTATAAGTTAAATATAAACAAACAATATTATGGGGAGCCGATCATAATATACAGGTGGAAGTATAAGTTAGTAATAATAAAGTCAAAACATCTTGTTTATACGAGTTATAGGTGGAGGAAAATTTACTTCGGAACCATTAAAGCTTCGCCTATTTTCAATTCTTTTATATCTCCTACTTTGTGCTTTTGTATTGCTTCTTTTAGTGCTTTAGAAGCATCCCCTATAGCTTCGTCGGTTAGTTTGAAAACGTCATAATGAGAAGGGATCGAAAATGGTCTGCCAAGATCAATATGACTAAGTACAAATTCTTCAGGGTTCATGTGCGCGTATTTCATAAACCAGCGTGGTTCGTATGCACCCATTGGTATAAGTGCGAGACGATAATTACCAAATTTTTCTTTATCACGTTTAAAATAACGTCCTTCTCCATAACCGGAGTCTCCCACAAAATAAATATTACCACCTTTAGTTTCAAGTAAGGGCGGCCCAAAGTGCTTTGTTACGGTCAAATATATTACGGGATGACCAGTGCTGCATTGGACTTAGATGTAGTTTAATATTATCATTAATAAAAACAGAATCTTCCCAGTCATACGACTCAACGTTAATTTCGGGATTCATTGATTTTATTATCGTATCATTGCCAAGAGGTGTTATTATCCTTGGTTTATGTGATTGCCACAAACGTTGAATAGTTGGGAGGTCTAGGTGATCGTAATGATTATGACTTACCCACACGATGTCAATTGGCGGTAAGTCCTCAAACTTAATACCTGGATCGATCACCCGCTTTGGACCAGCAAAAGTAACGGGGCTCGCACGTTTTGACCAAACGGGATCGGTTAAAATGTTTACTCCTTGTGTTTGAATTAAGAAAGTAACGTGACCTACACTAGTGATTCGTAAATCATCGCCATACACATTTCTAGGTGGAACATTGTAATTTTCAACCTCAATTCGCTGGGGCCATTGTGCTGGTTTTCTGGTGAATTGCCATTTCAAAAATGAACCAAATGTTTTTTCATCGCTTAATTCAGGATCAAAAAAACGCTTTCCATCAAAATGATCTGATGTTTTTCCATTATAATAATTTGAACAAGAAGAAATAAATATTACCGTGGATAATATGCTGATTATTTTAATCATTTTATAATATGAACTGGTACTATGCTAATATAGTGATTTTTATATATATTCTGTCAATGAGCCATTTTATTTTAGGAGTAGAACTATTTATTTTTTGCTAAAAAGTATAATTCATGTGACATATTAAACGTCTTCTTAAGGTTTAACCTAGGTAGTATAATTGCAACAAATAGCACTGATTCAAATAGCAAATAAAATTTCTGACAATGGATTTTGTTTTTTTAAGTTATAAATCAGGGTACTGTTAATGTCGCAATAAGTTGAATTTAATAGCTACTATTTCAAGTAGTATTTATATGTTTAGATAATTTGGGAATTATGTCGCAATTTATAAAGAGTTTTTGTATAGCTATCGTTCTTTTAGGAGCAATATCTTGTACACCTAGTCCGCCTTATGAAATCAAAAGTCCTTGCGTGGCAGTTGAGGGGGATGATTCTTTTGCAATTATGCCATGTGTTCGTAGGCCAGTTAATTTGAATTACGCTATTACTTAGGCCTTTGTATTTCCTCATCAAAAGACAAAAAGCATTAATTCTTAACTTTTTAATCCAGCTTTGGGTAGCAAAAAGCATAGTAGAAATTTAAATTATAGTAAGAACTTATATCTTGTAATATCTGGTTTGGTTTTAATACAGAAGTAGCACTCTAGAGGTGACTGAATGATTGAAAAACAAAATGAGGGACCCTCTGAAGAGCCAACTAATCCTGATACTACGTCTTCTCCTGTTGATATAATTAAACCTAAGCCAAAGAAAAAAAAATCTCTAGTAAGACTAGCTCTTGGTTTTGTAGGAGAAAATATAAAAGCTGCATGGTCTTATATTTCCGAAACACATATTTTTAAAATATTGACAAGCAATGCTGTTGCTAACGGATTAACCGTTACTTTTGCTATTTTAGCTTTAGCAGGGGTGACTGCTACACCTTTTGGGCCAGTGGTTGTGGGGGTGTTAGCAGGTATAGCGTTTACTAGCGTGGCAATAAAGGTAGGAACAGACATGATGCAGGCCAGAAGCCTTCGACATCTTGAAAAAGAAAATAATTTATTAGTTAAAAATAGAGACGCAAAAGAACAGCAAGTAAATATATTAAAGGATGATCCAAAACTTGCAAATATATTAAAAGATCAACTATTTCAGCCTGAACCAAGGGAGGGAAAAAAGTCTGTAACCCAGAGGCTTGCTCAAGATACGTCTAAAAGTAAAATTGTTGCCAAGAGTGTAGGAAAAGCACTGTTAAAGCAAGGGTTAGATATTGGACTTGCTATAGCAAATAGTATTGCCACGGCTGGTGTAGCTCTTGCAGTAAAAATTGCCGGTGTGGTAATTACTCTTTTTTCTTTTGGAATGGAAGCTAAAGCTACAGTTAACGTTGATACAGTTCGTCATGATCTAAAGAAACAAATAGACTCGGAGCGAGATAAAGCAGATACGCCTGGTTATAATAATGTTAAAGATCTTAGAGCGCAGGTAAGAGAACAACGTATTCAAACTATGGCCCTTAAGGAATTGATTAGCGATAAAAATTACTCCTCTATGTCGCCAGAACAAATTAAGACAAGATTTACTGAAATAAAAGATAAAATTTGTGTTTCCGAGAAAGCGATCATTACTAGTAGAAATATTTTTGTAAGAGCAGCCAAAATGGCTTTTAGCCTAATCAAAGATGCTGGTAGAGGGCAAAGTCCGTATTCTAAATTAAATAACCCTACAAAAATTGTTATTAACAAGCCTGGTATGGAAGATCAGCCGCTCGTAGAGAAAAACAAACCTAGCGCTCGTAATACTAGTAAATTAAGTCAAATAGCTGCTAAATTAACTAAACAAGTAAGTGAAAATATTTCAGCTAAGTCGTCTTCTAAGGTAAAAACTCCGAACCATCATCAAAAAAAACATACGCAAAGATCAAGTAAAAATAGGTAGTTGATCTATTAATGAGAAGTTGTATGGTTTTGTATTGGTCTAAACGATGCTCTATGTCCGCCTGAACGCAGATATTAGGATACTCCTTTATCTCAGCAGCCAAAAAGAAGACCATGGATCAAGCCCGGGATAACGGTGTAATAGCCATCCTAACACAATACAATTATCTTGAACTAAAACAGACTGTTACTGGATTTAACTTAAAGACCTTCTTTGTAATTCAAGTTAATCAAAAACATCCCCTCAAATATAGGGTAGGTTGAGTTCTCTTTTATAACCAAGATATTGTGCCATGAGGGTAATGGTATATTTTATATATTCAATCATAATTGCATCATACTCCATATCTATACTGGCGACTGGGTGGGGAATAATGATAATATTGCGTGGTACTTTAGAAGTTATTTCAAGCATAGCCCTTGGTAGTTCTACGGCATTCACTACTAAGTCCCTCCGTCAAAACTCTCCCCGCCTGAATTAACAAGGGGTTTCATGTCATAAACAGCTTACAAAATCCATAAGAAAATGGTATAATTACCGCATAAAGCTTACGGATTTTAAAATTATGCCTATAGAAAATATTACTTTTCTCCAAAAACAAGAAAGGTTATTTGAAGAGAAATTATCTACAAAACTAAATCCTAAAAACAAGTTATATAAACTAAGGGATTTAGTAAATTGGTCTGAACTTGAAGCCAGAGCATTGCCTAACATTGAAATCAAGCAATTTGGTAGAAATAAGAAAGATCATAGAGTAATGCTAGCACTATCAATGCTTCAAGCTATGTACAACGGTTCTGATTCGTTTACAGAGGAAGAGCTAAAGGAAAATATTTATTGGCAATATTTTTGTGGTTATGAATATTTGCAGCAAGATCTTGATGTGTCTGAAG
>NZ_JARJFB010000146.1:0-4104 GCF_034554655.1 Candidatus Megaera venefica | reverse complement strand
ACCAATAATATAACTATTAGCTCCAGTTGCAGCTTGCCAGCTTCCTAAAGTTCTTCTTAAATCATGAAAGTATATCTCGTGCTAGGATGATGCTTAATATCCCAGATGATAAATATATACTAGAACTAGATAATATTAACAAGTATTCGATGTCGATAACGAGTCTTTATGAATCACTGTCCAATAATACTCAAGTTAAAAAAGATCATGAAAGAATTCGTGTACTTTTAGCGTATTATTTTTCATTGCCACCAGAGGAAGTAAGTTTTTCAAAGTTTAAAAAGATACTAGACTCTACTAAATTACCTAGGATTATACAAAACCTAGGGAATGAAAAATCATTTACACACGCTCGTGATAAGTATCTACCAGTTTGTCACTTAATATTAGCTGATGCAGCGTGCGATTTAAAAAATTCTTTTATAAAATATGTCACGGATAATCTAACCGTAGCTTCTTATTTTCGTAAAAAATTATTAGCAATGTCTAGTAAACATGCTACGCCAAAACATCTTTTTTTACCTGAAGGTTTTATATCTATTCCAAAAGAATTTGATCTTTATGTGTCAGAAATATCTGAAGACCTTAAAAAGCATTGGGATATGTGTGGTAAGAAGCTGTTCAACCCGCTCTGATTCTTGAATAGTTTCCTGTTAAATAATATACGATCCATGTCGTATCTTGGAATTCGTTTTCCCAAGGTTCTAAGCCAATACACTCAACGTTTTTAAAGTATCGTTGTTATCTCTGCGTAGATTAAATCATCATTACATTACATTACAAATTCACTGTTCAGATAGAACGCTAAAGATGTTGCGCTTCCTTTTAGCAACTTGCCTCTAGCATATTCTATTGTGTTCTAGACCTGAGAATTAAAATTTCCAACGTTTTTTTTTAGTTATAACTGAATTATATCTATATCACGCAACAACAATATAGGTAAAAAATGTTAGAACAAAATAAACTACTAAACCGTAAACAAGCCGCAGATTTTCTTGGAGTCAAGGAAGCTACTTTAGCTCACTGGAAATGTACAGGTAGATATAACTTGCCATCAGTGAAAATTGGTAGGCTCGTAAAATACCGCACCAGCGATTTAGAACAATTTATTGTAAATGGGGTGTGCAGCTATGAATAACAATGATACTCCTCGCAGCAGAGCTACGAGGTATCTAGCAGAATTTCTAATATTAGAAATCAAGTCTAGATTATTTACTGCGAAGCAAGCTTCGGGGAATTAGACCCGAAAGAGATTAATTTTAGCTTAGTCAAAAACTCTCTTAGTGGTAATGAATATAAAATTTTACGTCAGCTACTACCAAACGGTAAAAAGGAAGGTAACGAGTATATAGTTCTCAATCCAACACACAACGATAGGAATCTAGGTTCTTTTAGGGCAAATACTACAACATGGCGAGTGGAAGAAATACGTAACCTTATCAATAACTCTAACTTAACTCAAACAGGTACTAACAATGAATAACATATCACAAATAAGTAATGAAGACTTAGAACTTAACCAAGCAAACGCTTGTGAAGCAATAACGCAAGAACAAGCTATTATACAGCCTACACAGTTGCAGTCAATCAAAATTTCTCGTTGTACAAACAAAGAAGATAATCGCCCTGTTAGTGAGGAATTGACTTGGGAAGAATTAAAATCTTTACTTACAACATTCAATGAAACAATAATCAGCAAAGGTAATGCACCAGCTTTTATAGGTGGTTATTTTGATGGAAAGGGGCGTAAATATAAAAATTTATTATCAAGGACTTTAATAACCATTGATATAGATAAGTATAATGCCTCAATTTCTGATTTAGAAGCGTTTATAGATGGAAGTTTAAATAAATATAGATATATAGCTCATTCAACATCACGGCACTCAGAAACTGATGCTAGGATTAGAATTATTTTATTTCCGAACAAAGAAATCAGACCTAGTGATTACCAGAATGTAGTAACAAACTTTATGAGCATATATTTTCTTACCAAGATTGCTGATATACCATCATCTACAGCAGCAGCGCAGCTTATGTACCTACCAATTAGAACAAGCAAAGAGTATCTACCATGGTATAAGGTAAATGACGGCTTAGAGGTTGATATTGATTCATTCACGAAAGCAGCTGTATTAAATGAGGCTTTAAGCGCAGCAAATGATGATAATTTTAGGCCTATATTGACAAAGCCTCGCTGTAATTTAAGTGATGATGAAGTGATTGATTGTCTCACCCGCTATGATGTCAGTGGTACTGATTTTACTATGTGGCGTGATGTTGGGTTTGCTTTACACCACCAATATTGCGGTAGTGATAAAGGTAGGGAATTATTTGTTGATTGGTCTCTTGAAGACACAAGAGAAGAGTACAAGCATACAAAACCCGTAAGAAAAAATGCTGAACGTCAATATGATAGTTGTGATAATACCAAGGGGGATCAAATAACTTTTGCAACTATCATGTACAGAGTGAATGAGCTAGAAAATAAGGCTCGAAAAAAAGATATTGAAAAACAAATCAATGAGTTACCTAGCTCATCATCAGAAAAGGATATAGAAAAAATAATAAATATTCTAGCCAGCCATTATTCAATAAATGAAGCCGAATGTTATTTACAACAAATCAAAAAGAACACTAAGTGGCAAATATCAAGTTTAAGAAACTCCTTCCAAGAACAACAAAACAAACTCCAATTGAGTAAAATAAATGAAGACAAACTCCCCTATTACCCACTAGATAAGCCTTTGCCACGAGCTATCTTTGTTGAAGATAAACAGTTCAAGAAACTTCCACTTTCGTAAATCCGCTAAGATCTATTTCTTGAATCAACATATTAGTTTCCGCCCTTTAAACTGTTATACGTTATGCTCTATAAACAACTTAGAGATAACTTATCACTTCGATCAAACCCTGTATAGTAAAATCAATTCTCATCTAATTAGTCGTTTAATAATACTAATATTGTTGATTTTGTTACACCTACTTTTTCTAAACATGTATCAAATTTCAATACTCTACAAACCTTATAAAATATAGGTTGTAGCGGTTTAGTTACACCTGTTACACTAGTTGTACCAAAAAAGTAGTGATGTTCAGGATCTTAAGCTCATTTTGCGTGTTTTAACATCGCTTGTGTTGCTTTCTCAACTGAATCTTTAATGGGGTCTATGCTTAAACGAGCATAAATAGCAGTTGATTGAGGGTTTTTATGCCCCAATGATCGACCAATAATATAACTATTAGCTCCAGTTGCAGCTTGCCAGCTTCCTAAAGTTCTTCTTAAATCATGAAGTCTTAAATCTTTGATCTCTGCTCTTTGTAATATTCTTTTCCATCCAGATTTTGGCTCTACTAAATGACCAGTTTTGCCAATACTTTCAAAAACCCATTCTCCTTTAGGATATTGTTCAAGACGGGTTTGCAAAATGCTTAACACCTCCCCCGTTAAATGTACTCTTAAAGATTCGCCGTTTTTTGTTTCTGGTATTAACCATTCCCTGCGTTCAAAATTAATATCTTCCCATCTCATAGCAAGTACATTAGATTTTCTAGCTCCAGTAAAAAGAGAGATGTAAATATAATCTTTAATTGTAGTATTTGTCTCGGCTTCTACGCTTTCAAAAAACCTTGGTAATTCATCTGAGTGAAGAAACCTATCCCTAGATTTTTCTTTAGACTTCTTGACTCCTTGTGAAGGATTTATTCCAACCCATCCCCATTCAATAGCTTTACTATAGATTACACGGATTCTTGCTAACATCCTATTTGCGCGATATAGCCCATTCTCATTTTTAATTTTTTCATGAACTAATTGTACTTCCTGCTTTGTAATACTAGAGAGTTGTTTAGAAAACCAATTCGACAAAAGATTGTTTACCGAACTTTCATCTTCTTTCCAAGTTTTTTTGTTTTGTATGCTATGCCGTTCCATAAACAAGTGAAACATATCGCCAAAGGTTATTTCAGATCTAATATTTTTCTTGTCTTCATTAGGGTTACTGCCCCTAAGCATCTTTGCAATAACGCTCTGAGCTTCGTTCCTAGCGTTCTCAACAGTCATTTCGGGATATTTACCTAAAGTAACTCGTACTGGCTTTCCAT
>NZ_JARJFB010000145.1:0-4209 GCF_034554655.1 Candidatus Megaera venefica | reverse complement strand
TAATGCTTCAAGGCAGCAACTAATATATGAAGCAATGGGTTGGAATATACCTAAAATGGTGCACATCCCTCTTATTCACGGGTCAGATGGTGCTAAATTAACCAAGCTTCATTTGATTCTCTACTGCTACTTCTGTTAAAACAACCTGTATATTATCCTTATTAAATTTTGCAATATTATCAATTTTGTCCATTACTTTATCAATAATACCAGAATCACATTCATCTATTAAAAATTTTGCTTCGTCTGTATATTTAATCGCACTATCAACTATGAATATATTCGCTAAATCTACTAGGTCTGTGACCAACTCTGCTCTTGGTTTCATTGCCTCTAGACCTAGTTTAATATTATTTTTAGATTCTGCACTCAAGTTCTGATCTAAATTTTCAAAAATAAGTTTAGCAAGATCTTCATCATTCATAGACCTCAGATAATAAGCATTCATGTGCTTCATTTTAGCAAAATCAAGACGTGCTGGTGACTTACCCATACCATCTATTCCGAACCATTTAATCGCCTGCTCTCTTGATATTATTTCGTTATCACCATGTGACCAACCAAGTCTTAGCAAGTAGTTATTTAGCGCAAAAGGCAAATATCCCATTTCTTTATAGTTTTCAACACCAAGAGCACCATGACGCTTGGATAATTTAGCACCATCTGACCCGTGAATAAGAGGGATGTGCACCATTTTAGGTATATTCCAACCCATTGCTTCATATATTAGTTGCTGCCTTGAAGCATTATTTAGATGGTCATCTCCTCTGATTATATGAGTAATATCCATATCATGGTCATCAACCACTACTGCAAGCATATAGGTTGGTGTTCCGTCCCCTCGAAGAAGAACCATATCATCAAGGTGAGAATTTTGTACAACCACCTTACCTTGCAACAAATCATTTACAGTTGTTTGCCCGTCTCGCGGAGCCTTTATTCTAATTACCGGTTTAATATCAATTGGGTATTGATCAGAAGACTTATCGCGCCATGGAGAATGAAAAATAAAATGCTCTTTATCTGATAAAGCTTTTTCCCGCATTTCTGCAATTTCATTTTGAGATGAAAAACAATAATAAGCTTTGCCCATTTCAACTAGTTTATGAGCAACTTCTCTATGTCTATTAGCCCTTTCTGATTGATATATGACTTCTTCATCATGCTTAATATTAAGCCACTCAAGAGAAGTTAGGATCGCCTGTTTAGCTTCCTCGGTTGACCTTAAAGAATCAGTATCTTCAATTCTAAGTAGGAATTTTCCACCCTGATGATGGGCAAATAAATAGTTAAACAAAGCTGTTCGTGCACCACCAATATGTAAATATCCAGTAGGTGAAGGAGCAAATCTAGTTCTTACACTCATATATTTTAATAATTTGATTAATATAGAAACGCAACAGAAAATTCTAATGATCGTTCTGAATACACATAACTAAATCTTCAGGCCGGACTCTAAATCGTCATCCTGAATTTATTGGGTTTCGCTTGCCTTTGGTCCAGGATCACAACTCATTCAATACGTCATCCTGAACTTGTTTCAGGATCTTCTTGGGGCCTCCCGAGATACCGAGTCAAACCAGGTATGACTATGTGCGACTGCCCTAGTACCTGATCAAGCCCAAGGAGGTGGCTCAAGTATTTACAAAGATGCCTTGTGTCACTAGGTGCAAGAAGATTACCCTGATAAGTTGCTTTCTCGTAATCCCTTCTATATTCCCCCTACTCTTTCTTTGCTTTAGCCTTAGGCTCTTTCAGAAGTGCTTTTTTAGGAGTAATAGCCGCCTCTTCTTTGCTACCACCTCCCTTCTTACTACCAGCTATAGCCGGAAACTCTGGATCATTTTCACTATCAAGCGGAAGTCCTAGTAATAAATTCTTTATTTGTTTACCACTAAGTGTTTCTTTCTCAATCAAAGCATTTGCCAAAGTGTGTAGCTGACCTATATGAGTTGTAAGGATATGCTTAGCAAAATTATACCCCTCATCCACTATTCTTTTAATTTCTTTATCTATTGCTTCAGACGTTTTCTCGGATCTAGTTTTATCTCCTGATCCTCCTGACGCATACATATCTTCATTACTTCTGCCATGAAATACTGGACCAACTTCTTCACTAAGCCCCCATTCTGTGACCATCGCTTGAGCCATTCTAGTCGCCATCTTAATATCAGACGATGCTCCAGATGTTACTTTTTCTCTACCAAAAATAATCTCCTCAGCAACCCTTCCAGCCATAGCAACAGCTATATCAGCTTTCATTTTCTCTAATGCCATTGAAAGGCGATCACTTTCTGGTAATCTCATCACCATCCCAAGAGCTCTACCACGAGGAATAATTGTAGCTTTGTGTATCGGATCAGATGCTGGACAATGCAATCCTACAAGGGCGTGCCCCCCCTCATGGTATGCCGTTAGTTTTTTCTCTGCATCAGACATAATAAGAGAGCGCCTTTCAACCCCCATCATTACTTTGTCTTTTGCTTCTTCCATGTCGTGCATATCAACTGTTTTTTTACCCCGTCTTGCAGCAATTAAAGCTGACTCATTTACTAAATTTTGCAGCTCAGCTCCTGAAAAGCCAGGGGTACCTCTAGCAATAACTCTAGGATCGACTTTATCTGAGTGCTTAATTTTTTTCATATGAACTTTCAAAATCTGTTCACGACCATTTAAATCCGGATTAGATACGGTAATTTGTCGGTCAAACCTGCCCGGACGGAGCAAAGCTGGATCTAAAACATCCGGCCTATTAGTTGCAGCAATAATTACCACACCTTCATTTGACTCGAACCCATCCATCTCAACCAACATTTGGTTAAGCGTCTGCTCACGCTCATCATTACCACCACCAAGACCAATACCTCTATGACGACCAACAGCATCAATTTCATCGATAAATATTATGCATGGGGCATTTCTTTTTCCCTGCTCAAACATGTCTCGTACACGGCTTGCACCAACACCAACAAACATTTCAACAAAATCAGAACCCGAAATACTAAAGAATGGTACGTTAGCCTCACCTGCAATCGCCTTAGCAAGAAGTGTTTTACCAGTTCCAGGAGGCCCAATTAGCAAACAACCTTTCGGAATTTTCCCACCTAGTTTTTGGAATTTGCTTGGATTTCTTAAGAAATCAACTATCTCAGATAATTCCTCTTTGGCTTCATCAATACCCGCAACATCAGCAAAGGTAATCTTTGGGCCTTTATCCGAAATCAGTTTTGCTTTAGATTTTCCAAAGCCCATACCTTTACTTCCACCTTGCATCTGGCGCATAAAAAATACCCACACTCCTATTAGGAGGAGCATAGGAAACCAAGAGACAAATATACTAAATAAAGAATTCATTTTTGTATCTGGTGGCGTCACGTCAATATGTACCCCATTGATACTTAATTTATCTATTAACCCAGGATAATCAGCTGCATAAGTTGAAAAAGCTGTACCATCAGCAAGCACCCCTTCTAAGCTCCTTCCCTGTATTTTTACAGAATTTACCTGACGCTCATCTACTTTATTTAGAAAATCAGAAAACGCTAATGACTCTGCTCTACCAGAGACACCATCCCCTTGCAAAGCATTAAAGGTCATGATCATTAAAATGAAAATAAATATCCAAATAAAAATTTGTTTGTTCTGATTGTTCATTAAATTTTTCCTATAAGAAATGGGTAAATCGTGAAATAAAGTGGGGCCTAAAAATAACCTTCAACGCTCCTTCAAGTTCAGTCTCATCATAGTAAGATATATGGGGAATTGCTACGATTTTTTCAAGGCTTTTAATTACTGGTATGGTAAATAAAATAAGTTTATGGCTATTATCCACAATCAGCGACAACTCACTAAGATCAAACCGATCTCTTTTTTGTATATATTCTAGTAACGTTAATTTGCCAACACTATACTCTGATTTGCTACATTCGATGATAAATCTATTGTCCCAATATGTATTGGGATGATCCAGTTTAATTTGAGTTAGTTGTATTTCTTGCTGTTCTCTTAATACCAACAACTTGCCTTTAATTTGCTTTAAAAGGCAACCATGCAGGCTATTGTCAATTTTCTGCATTGTTTTAAGTTTATGTATTATTTGCTTGGTACTACGAAATCTAGGTAAATGGTCTTGGTGGTGGTAATGATGAGCGTGAGCAGACGCTTAACCAAATGTTGGTTGAGATGGATGGGTTCGAGTCAAATGAAGGT